>NZ_JBLUNZ020000040.1:0-39057 GCF_048061935.2 Leucobacter sp. BZR 635
TCCTTGCTGACCCCACCGTGGGCGGCAGGTTTTCCGCGCTCACCGCGTTTGGGATCGTCCCGAGCGTGCTTGCGGGCGCCGATATGCGCGGGATCGTCAGCGATGCCGCCGCCGTGCGGGCCTCACTTATGACGGACTCCGCGGAGAATCCCGCGCTGGAGCTCGCAGCGGCAATCGCAGCAGGGCTGCCCGAGCGCTTCGTGCTCGAGATGCACCCGGATGGCTCGCTGCCCGCTGAGTTCGGGCTCTGGATCGAGCAGCTCGTTGCCGAGTCGACCGGTAAGGACGGGAAGGGTGTGCTTCCGATCGCCCTCCCCCTGCGCGCGGCGGCCACGCCGTCAGGGAGCGTTGTCTCGCTGACGTACGGTGCGACGGAGAACGTGACCGACGCAGCTTTGAACGGGAGCTCCGGCTCCGCGGGCCGCAGCTCCGACGCACCGACGCCGAGCCTCTGCGTCGCCGGCACGCTCGGCGAACAGCTCCTGCTCTGGCAGGTCGTGACCGCGGCCCTCGGGTTCCTCCTCAGCGTGGACCCGTTCAACCAGCCCGACGTCGAGTCCGCCAAGATCGCGACGCGTGAATCGCCGGGCGGCCCGGTTGCCGAAGCCGGCCCAACGCTGTCGCCCGCGACCGTTCGTGCGGAGCTCACTGCGGCGACTCCCCCGACCGGCTACGTCGCCATTCAGGCGTACTGCGACCCGAGCACAGGGACCGTGGCAGCGTTGCTTGAGGAACTCCGCGCGGCGCTGAACACCGAGCTCGGTGTGCCGGTATCGCTCGGCTACGGGCCGCGCTACCTGCACTCCACCGGCCAGTTCCACAAGGGTGGGCCAAACCGGGCTGCGTTCTTGCAGCTCGTCGCTCGGCCCGACCGGGACGTCGAGATTCCCGGCGAACAGCAGAGCTTCGGCGAGCTCCTCAACGCTCAAGCCCGCGGTGACGCGAGCGTGCTTCAGGCGCGTGGCCGCACGGTCATTCGTGTGGAGACCGACAGCATCGAGGCGTACCTGCGAGAGCTGCTCGCGGCCTGGTAGCAGCCAATTCGCGTCGCCCGGGCCGGGGGATCCCGGTCTGGGCCACGCGCCGGCCTCCGCCGCAATCCTCACTGCCGCTCAGGCTCATCCTCACTGCTCCTATTGATTGAGACCGTGCCTTCCACAGGCCGCACAATGGTCGGAATAGATCACTAGGGGCCTGAGAGGCTCTGCTCAGTTGAAGGTGTACGCCTCAGCGACCAGGAGCGCTCACCTGCCATGACCTCAGCGGCCAGGAGCACTCACCTGCCATGACCTCAGCGAGGTCATGAGTCTTTGACCGCAAATCACCCCTGACTTCGCCGAGAACATATCTCCTGAGCGGCTCGGGGTGGGCGTGCTTCGCCTCCCTGGGTGCTCGCGCAGCACAGACAGAACAGGCCCCGGGACAATTCCCGGGGCCTGTTCTGTGTGTGCGTCGCGCGAGCGACGCACCGCCTGCTGACTACGCAGAAAGCTTCGCGGTTCCGCGTCGCTGACGAAGCTTGAGCAGAGCGGCTTCGAGCAGCTCCTCGGCTTCTTCCTCGGTGCGGCGCTCCTTCACATAGGCGAGGTGCGTCTTGTACGGCTCGTTCTTGGCGAGCTCGGGCGGGTTCTTCTGATCCTGCCCTGCGGGCAGACCGGTCGAGGGTGAGTCGATCTGCTCGGGAATGTCTTCGTCTGCGACCTCTGCCGCGAAGTACCGGACGGTCTCGTTGCCGAGTGCGTCCCAGTACGAGACCTTCTTGCGTTCTGCACGCACGCCGTGATCCATCTCGCCCATGGGGCCGGATCCGACGCGCGCACCGCGAATGGCGTTACTGCCTGCCACGGGTGACCTGCTTTCGAGAAATGCTAGATAAGCGTGAAACGATCGATGAGGCCAATGCCCACGATCGAGAAAAACCACACGAGTGAAACAATCACAGTGAGGCGATTGAGGTTGCGCTCCGCGACACCGGATGATCCCAGGCTCGAGGTGACTCCGCCACCGAACATGTCGGAGAGTCCGCCGCCACGCCCCTTGTGCAGCAGCACAAACAGGATGAGCAGGATACTCGTGAGCACGAGGAGCGAGATCATGATGATCTTCAATACGACCAAGATAGGTGCCTTTCGCGGGAGGCGCAGTAAGTCAGCCTCTAGTATAGCCGTTCCGCCGCCGGAGCAGAGAAACCGGGCGTGTGTTCCCCGGAAGGGGTGGGTGCGAGTCGCTTCGACTAGACCCCGACGTGCTTAGTGAACTGCGCGATCCGACTGAACTCGTCGACCTTCAGGCTCGCGCCGCCCACGAGCGCGCCATCAATGTTCGGCTGCTTCATGTAGGACGCAATGTTCTGGCTGGCTACTGATCCGCCGTAGAGCACGCGAGTCGCGTTCGCGACATCGTCGCCACGCTCAGCGCGCAGCACATCGCGGAGTGCCTTACCGACTTCCTCGGCCTGCGCGGGCGTGGCGGGTTCGCCGCTGCCGATAGCCCAAACGGGCTCGTACGCAACGACGAAGGTGGCGTCGGCGGTCAGCTGCGCGAGTACAGCGGTGAGCTGCTGCACCGGGATCGCCGCGGCACCGTGCGCCTCGAGGTCTTCGGCGGTCTCGCCGACGCAGATCACGGGGATCATGCCAGCGTCAACCGCTGCGCGTGCCTTGAGACCGACGGTCTCGTCGGACTCACCGTGGCCACCGCGGCGCTCGGAGTGGCCGACGATGACGTACTTCGTGTCGAGCTTCTTGAGCATCGCAGCGGAGATGTCACCGGTGAACGCGCCGGAGGCGTGGGGCGAGACATCCTGCGCGCCGAGGGCGACGGCAAGCTTGTCTGCGGTGAGGAGCGTCTGCACGGAGCGCAGGTCGGTGAAGGGCGGGAATACCGCGACCTCAACCTCGCCGTAGTTGTGCTGCGCATCCTTCAAGCTCCAGGCGAGCTTCTGCACGAATGCGATCGCCTGCAGGTGGTCGAAGTGCATCTTCCAGTTGCCTGCGATGAGCGGGGTGCGCTTCACGGGCGCGGCCGCTGCGGGTGCGGGATGAGCTGCCGCGTCGGTGGGTGTTGCCGCGTCGTTCATACGAGGACCTCCAGTCCTGGCAAAGCTTTGCCTTCGAGAAATTCGAGGCTCGCGCCTCCGCCAGTCGAGATGTGGCCAAAGTCTTCGTCGGCGAATCCGAGCACTCGGACCGCCGCTGCTGAGTCGCCGCCGCCGACGACGGTGAAGCCGTCGGTTTCGGTGAGTGCGCGCGCGATGGTGCGGGTTCCGCCGGCAAATGCCGTCATCTCGAATACGCCCATGGGGCCGTTCCAGAACACGGTTGCCGACTCGGCGATGACCGCGGCGAACGCAGCGGCCGAGTCGGGCCCGATGTCGAGCCCGAGGCCGGAGGCGCCGAAGCTGCTCGACTCGATCGCGTCTGCCGGAACGATCTCGTGTGCCGCGTCGGCAGCGAAGCCCTCCGCAACAATAATGTCTGTGGGGAGCACGATGCGTACGCCGCGCTCCTTCGCTGTAGCGAGGTAGCCGCGGACGGTGTCGAGCTGATCTTCTTCGAGGAGGCTCGCCCCCACCTTGTGGCCCTGGGCTGCGAGGAAGGTGAACACCATTCCCCCACCGATGAGCAGCGTGTCTACGCGCTCAATCAGGTGTGCGATCACGCCGAGCTTGTCCGAGACCTTCGAACCGCCGAGCACAACCGCGTAGGGTCGCTCAGCTTTCTCGGTGAGGCGCTCGAGGACTTCGAGCTCCGCAGCTACGAGGCGCCCCGCGGCGCTCGGGAGCAGCTGGGCGAGGTCGTAGACGCTTGCCTGCTTGCGGTGCACCACGCCAAAGCCGTCTGAGACGAAGGCATCGGCGAAGTCTGCGAGCTGCTGCGCGAACGCGCGACGCTCGGCGTCATCCTTGCTCGTCTCCCCCGCGTTGAATCGGAGGTTCTCGAGCAGCACGATCTCGCCGTCTGCAAGGGCGGCGACAGCTGCCGAGGCGGCTTCGCCGACGGTTTCGTCGACGAAGCCTACCTCTGCAGCGTCACCTGAGTCGCTCACCGGCTCTGCCTCGTTCAACAGTTCAGTCATGCGCGCGGCCACCGGACGAAGCGAGTACTGCTCGTCAGGCTCGCCCTTCGGGCGGCCGAGGTGGCTGATGAGCACGATTCGCGCGCCGGCCTCACGGAGTTCACGAATGGTCGTGAGTGAGGCGCGGATCCGCCCGTCATCGGTGATCGTCTTCACGCCGTTCGCGTCTGTGGCGAGCGGCACGTTGAGATCACAACGGACAATTACTGTCTTCGACCCGAGTGGGCCGAGCGAATCGAGTGTGCGCATGGTTCCTTAGAAAGAGGGCAGTGCAGGGTGAGCTGACGTTGGTGAAGCTGGGCGGTTAGATGAGGCCCGGCGTCTGGCTGCGAGCAGCCTCAAAGCGCTTCGCGACGTCCTGCCAGTTCGCGACGTTCCAGAACGCCTTCACGTAGTCCGCGCGCACGTTGAGGTAGTCGAGGTAGTACGCGTGCTCCCAGCAGTCGAGCATGAGCAGCGGCACGGTGCCAGCGGGGAGGTTGCCCTGCTGGTCAAACATCTGCACGATGTTTGCGCGCTGGCCGAGCGAGTCCCAGGCGAGCACTGCCCAGCCGGAGCCCTGCACGCCCATCGCGGTTGCCGCGAAGTGTGCCTGGAACTTCTCGAAGTCGCCGAAGAACTCGGTGATCGCCGCGGCGAGCTCGCCCTCGGGCTGTCCGCCGCCCTCGGGCGACATGTTGTTCCAGAAGATGGTGTGGTTGACATGGCCGCCGACGTTGAACGCCAGATCCTTCTCAAGCTTGTTCACTGGGGCAAGGTTGCCCGAGTCGCGCGCCTCGGCGAGCTGCTCGAGCGCGGTGTTGGCACCCGTCACGTAGGCCTGGTGGTGCTTTCCGTGGTGCAGCTCCATGATCTTGCCGCTGATGTGCGGCTCGAGGGCAGCGTAGTCGTACGGGAGTTCGGGGAGTGAGTATGCGGTCATTGCAGCTCCATTTCGCTTCAGGGATTCAGTACTCAGTCTATGGCTGGAACAGGGCGGGTGCCCAGTGTTCGCTGCGGGCTAGATCGATTGCGGTGATTCGCAGATCTAGCCCGCAGCGAGGCTCGGCTGACGCCGCCCGGTTATACGAGCTCTTCGGGAACGCTTGCCTCGGTGCCGGGGATGCCCTGATCCTCAGCTGCCTTGTCGGCCATCGCGAGCAGGCGGCGAATGCGCCCCGCAATTGCGTCCTTGGTGAGCGGTGGATCAGCGCGAGCGCCAAGCTCATCGAGGCTCGCCTCGCGGTGTGAGAGTCGGAGCTGACCTGCGTAGTTCAGGTGATCCGGAACATCGCTGCCGAGGATCTCGAGCGCGCGCTCGACCCTGGCGCAGGCCGCGACCGAAGCTTCGGCCGAGCGGCGCAGGTTTGCGTCATCGAAGTTCACCAGGCGGTTCGCGGTCGCGCGGGTCTCGCGGGCCTTGCGCAGGTTGTCCCACGCGGCGCGCGACTCCTCGGCACCCATGAGCCCGAGCAGCGTGCCGATGGCCTCGCCATCGCGCACGAGCAGCTTCGAGACGCCGCGGATATCGCGGCTCTTCGCGTCAACGCCGATCCGGCTCGCAGCACCCACGAGCGCCATCGAGGTCTCGCTGCTCGGGCAGACGACCTCGAGGCTGACGGTACGGCCGGGGGGCGTGATCTTGCCCCGGGCAAGGAACGCGCCGCGAAGGGCCGCGGCGAGCTCCTTCGCGTCACCGGTGGTGACGCGATTCGGTAGGCCGCGGATCGGGCGGCGGCGCTGGTCAAGCAGACCCAGCTGACGGGCAAGCGTCTCGCCGTCAATGACGCGGACGAGGAACTGTGGTGCGCCCGGGCGCACCGTGGTTGGGGGCAACTGGCGGGCCTCGGCGCGCACGCCGTAGAGCTCCGCAAGGTCTTTACGCACACGCTGTACTGTCTGCGGGGTATGCAGCTCAGCTTCAAGGGCGATACGCCCATTGATCGTGTGTAGGCCGCCAGACAAGCGCAGGATCGTGGCGAGTTCCGCCATTCTCTCCCCGGTCCGTTGCACGGGGAGCTTCACCAGCTCGCTCATGACATCGGCGGTACTCGGCACAGATATTCCTTTCGAAACAGATAAACAGCGAACATAACGGGCAGCGGATCGCGCTGTACCGTTATTCGCGACCGAGGTCGCGGTGGCGGAGCTGTACGCTCACGCCGGGCAGACTGGCAAGCCGGTCTGCGAGCTCTCGGGCAACTGCCACTGAGCGATGCTTGCCGCCGGTGCAACCGACGGCGAGCGATGCGTGCCGCTTGTTCTCGCGCTGGAATCCGGCAAACACCGGGGCGAGGGCGGCAACGTAGGCGTCGATGAATTCTGTCGCACCCTCCCGGCTGAGGACATAGTCCTTCACCGCGGGGTCGACGCCAGTGAGCGGGCGAAGCTCGGGGTCCCAGAACGGGTTCGGAATGAACCGCATATCTGCCATCAGGTCCACATCGGTGGGAGCGCCGTATTTGAAACCGAAACTCATGACCGACAGCTGCAATCCGGCGACGTCCTCTGAGGAGAACATGTCGCGGATTGCGGTGGTGAGCTGGTGCACGTTGTAGTTCGACGTATCGACCACAACGTCGCTGGTGGCGCGGAGCTCCTGTGAGCGTTCGCGCTCGAGCCGGATGCCTTCAAGGAGGCCACCGGTCTCGACCTGCAGCGGGTGCGGGCGGCGAACGCTCTCGTAGCGGCGGACGAGGATGTCGTCCGCGGCGTCAAGGAACACGACCCGCACTGTGGCCGTGTGCCGGAGCTCATTCACGGTGTCCTGAATATCGGCGAAGAGATCCCGCCCGCGAACATCGACGACCGCGGCGATGCGCGGAAGCGCCCCGCCTGACTTGTCGGCCATGTCTGCGAGGGTCTTCACCATCGACAGCGGGAGGTTGTCTACGACGTACCATCCGAGGTCTTCGAGGGTGTTGGCGACGGTGCTGCGGCCTGCCCCGGACATACCGGTGACAATCAGGATCTCCTGACCGTTAACGACCTCATTCATCGTCTACCCCCTCAAAGTCTGTGTCTGTCTGCGCATCGACAATCTTAGCGTCTGGCGCGCCCTTTCGGAGTCGGGTAAGGTGTCCGAGAATCTGTTCTGCCGTCCGCTCTCCGATTCCCGGTACGGCCGCGAGTTCGGCGACCGACGCCCCGCGCAACCTGGTGGCTGAGCCGAAGTGCCGCAGCAGCTGCTGCACCCGTTTCGGGCCAAGCCCGGGTACGTCTGCGAGCTGCGATGCGATCGCCTCGCTGCGGCGCTTGCGCTGGAAGGTGATCGCGAAGCGGTGCGCCTCGTCACGGGCCCGCTGCACGAGAAACAGCGCCTCGCTGGTGCGCGGGAGCACGACCGGGAACGGATCCTCCGGCAGCCACAGCTCCTCGAGCCGCTTCGCGATGCCGCACAGCGCAATGTCGGTGATGCCGGCCTCGCGCAGCGCCCGGTGCGCGGCCTTGACCTGCGGTTCGCCGCCGTCGACGATGATGAGCTGGGGCCGGGCGCGGTACGCGCCGGTTGGGCGCTCCCCTGCTTCCCGGGCGTGGTTCAGCTGCGCGGCGCGACGAGATACGACCTGATAGATCGAGTCGGTGTCGTCGGTGGTCTCTTCGATGCGGTACTTGCGGTACTCGCTTTTGGCTGGCAGGCCATCTTCGAAGACGACGAGGGAGGCGACAACGCCTGTGCCCTGCAGGTGCGAGACGTCGATGCACTCGATGCGCAGCGGTGCCTCGTCCATGCCGATCGCCTGCTGCAGCTCGGCGAGGGCGTCGGTGCGGCTCGTGATGTCGGCCGCGCGCTTGAGCTTGTAGCGCATGAGATTCTCGCCGGCGTTGAGCGTCGCGCGATCCATGAGCTGGGCCTTGTCGCCGCGTTCGGGCGTGCGGATCCGCACCTTGCCCTTGCGCGGCCGCAGCTTCGAAAGCGTCTCCTCGAGCGACTCGAGGCCGTCGGGTAGCTCTGGTACGAGCACCTCTGGTGGCGGCTCGCGGTCGCCCTCATACGCCGTCTGCAGCACCTGTTCGAGGAGCCTGCCGGGCGAGTCGTCGAGCTCGACGTCGACGATCCAGCTGCGCTCACCGCGCACCCGGCCGCCGCGAATAATGAACTGGTGGAGGGCTGCCGAGAGCTCATCGACGCGTAGTCCGAATGCGTCGACGTCGACCTCGTGGCCGAGCACGATCGCGTTCTTCTCCATGACGTGCTCGACGGCCGCGACCTGATCGCGGAGCCTTGCGGCGTCTTCGTATCGCTGCTCGGCTGCCGCGTCCTTCATCTCGCGCTGCAGCCTGCGGAACTGCGCCTGGTAGTTACCGCCGAGAAACGCGACGAGCTCGCTCACTCGGGCGCGGTGCTCCTCGACCGTGACGGTGTGCGAGCAGGGTCCCCCACAGCGGCCAATCTGGCCCGCCAGGCACGGCTTACCGCTCGTCATCGCACGCTTGTAGTCGGCGTCGTTGCAGGTGCGGATGGGGAATGCCTGGTGCAGCAGCGCCGCGGTCTCGCGGATCGCCCACACCTTTGGGTACGGCCCGAAGTACTTCGCGCCCCTGATGCGCTCGTTGCGGGTGATGATGAGCCGCGGGGCTTCCTCCCCCAGCGTCACCGCGAGGTACGGGTAGGTCTTATCGTCCTTGAACTGGACGTTGAACGGCGGCTTGTACTCCGTGATCCAGGTGTGCTCGAGGACGAGCGATTCGGTGTCGCTCGCGACCACCGTCCAGTCGACGTTCGCGGCGAGCGACAGCATGCGCCGCGTGCGGGGCATGAGCGAGTGCATCGGCTGGAAGTAGTTCGACAGTCGGGCCCTGAGGTTCTTCGCCTTGCCGATGTAGAGCACGCGGCCGTGCCGGTCCGAGAACCGGTAGACGCCCGGGCTTGTCGGGATCTCGCCCGGCGCCGGTTTGAAGGTGTCGCGCGGGTCGACAGGAAGCGCGGGCGCGGCGGAGACGCCCGAGGCGCCGGGGGTGTCCCCGGCGCCTAGGCCGACTCGCAGTGGATCTTCCTTCACGAGGTCATTCTCACAGGCCAGCCTGCCACTACGCGGTCTGCTGTGCGGCGGCGGGCTGCTTCTTCGCCGCAGTTTTCTTGGGGGCCGCAGTCTTCTTTTCGGCAGGCTTCTTCGCAGCAGGCTTCTTCGCAGCCGTCTTCTTCGCCGCCGGAGCCTTCATCGCTGCCGGGGCAGCGGTGATCCGCGTCACCGTCTTCGCGACTGGCGCCTTGGCGAGCGCTTCGGCGAGGAACTGCCCGGTGTGGCTCTCAGCGTGCTTCGCGACCTGTTCGGGCGTGCCGGTCGTGAGGATCGTGCCGCCGCCCGAGCCGCCCTCGGGGCCGAGGTCGATGACCCAGTCTGCGCTGCGGATCACGTCGAGGTTGTGCTCGATCGTGATGACCGTGTTGCCCTTGTCGACGAGGCCGTTGAGCACGAGCAGGAGCTTGCGCACGTCTTCGAAGTGGAGACCGGTGGTCGGCTCGTCGAGTACGTAGATGCTGCGGCCATTCGAGCGCTTCTGCAGCTCGGTTGCGAGCTTCACGCGCTGCGCCTCGCCACCGGAGAGCGTTGTCGCGCTCTGCCCGAGGCGGACGTAGCCGAGGCCGACGTCGACGAGCGTCTTCATGAAGCGGTGGATCGAGGAGATCGGCTCGAAGAACTTCTCAGCCTCGGCGATCGGCATCTCGAGTACCTCGGCGATGTTCTTGCCCTTGTACCGGACCTGCAGGGTCTCGCGGTTGTACCGCTTGCCGTCGCAGACCTCGCACGCGACGTACACGTCGGGCAGGAAGTTCATCTCGATCTTCAGGGTGCCGTCGCCCGAGCACGCCTCGCAGCGGCCGCCCTTCACGTTGAAGCTGAAGCGCCCGGCGAGGTAGCCGCGGGTCTTCGACTCCTGCGTGTCAGCGAACAGGTTGCGGATCTTGTCGAACACGCCCGTGTAGGTCGCGGGGTTGGATCGCGGCGTGCGCCCGATCGGTGCCTGATCGACGTGCACGACCTTGTCGAGGTGCTCGAGCCCGGTGACGCGGGTGTGCTTCCCGGGCACCATGCGGGCGCCGTTGAGCTGGTTCGCGAGCACGCGATAGAGCACGTCGTTTACGAGCGTGGACTTGCCTGAGCCCGAGACGCCGGTGACGGCGGTCATCACGCCGAGCGGGAACGTCGCGTCGACGTTCTGGAGGTTGTTTGAACGCGCGCCAACGACCTTCAGCTCGCGGCCCTTGTCCAACTTGCGGCGCTGCTTCGGCGTCTCAATCGCGCGCCGGCCGGCGAGGTAGTCGCCGGTGACCGAGTTCGTGTTTGCGCGCAGCTCCGGGAGGAGGCCCGAGTGCACAACGGTGCCGCCCTCGATGCCGGCACCGGGGCCGATGTCGACGAGCCAGTCGGCTGCCTCGATTGTCTCCTCGTCGTGTTCGACGACGATGAGTGTGTTGCCGAGATCACGAAGCTTGATGAGCGTCTCGATGAGCCTGCGGTTGTCTCGCTGGTGGAGGCCGATCGACGGCTCGTCGAGCACGTAGAGCACGCCTGTGAGGCCAGAGCCGATCTGCGTCGCGAGGCGGATACGCTGCGCCTCGCCGCCCGAGAGTGTCCCGGCGGCGCGAGCGAGCGTGAGGTAGCCGAGCCCGACCTCGATGAGGAAGTCAAAGCGGAGCCGGATCTCGCGGAGCACCTGCGCCGCGATCTTCGCGTCACGCTCGCTGAGCTCAACCCCGTCGAAGAAGCGCTTCGCATCGAGCAGGCTGAACTCGCCCACCGCAGCAATCGACTCGTTGTCGACGGTGACCGCGAGGACCTCGGGCTTGAGTCGCTGGCCCTGGCAGACGTGGCAGGGCACCTCGCGGAGGAACTCGCTCCAGCGCTCGCGGCGGTTGTCGCTCTCGGCCTCTTCGTACTGCCGTTCGATGAACGGAATGACGCCCTCGAAGCCGCTCGTGTACTTGACCTCGCGGCCGAAGCGGTTCTTCCAGCGAACGTTGACCTTGAAGTCGTTGCCGCGGAGCACGGCCTCCTGCACGTCTTCGCTGAGCTCGCCCCAAGGGGTCTTCAGCGAGAAGTCGAGGTCTTTCGAGAGGCCGACGAGCAGCTTCTCGTAGTACTGGTAGAGGCTCTTGCCCTGGCTGGTCCAGGGAATAATGACGCCCTCGCTGATGGAGAGTTCGGGGTCGCCGAGCACCAGATCCTCATCCACCGACATGCTCGTGCCGAGACCCGAACACGTCGGGCACGCACCGAACGGTGCGTTGAATGAGAAGGTGCGCGGCTCGATCTCGGTGAGCTGCACCGGGTGTTGGTTCGGGCACGAGAGGTGCTCCGAGAACAGCTGGGTGCGGTCGTCGGCCTGCTCATCGCGGTCGACATAGTCGATCTCGACCGTGCCGTCAGCGAGCCGCAGCGCGGTCTCCAACGAGTCGGTGAGACGCCCGAGCCCCTCGGGCGAGGCGACAAGTCGGTCGATGACCACAGAGATGTCGTGCTTGATCTGCTTCTTCAGCTTGGGCGGATCGCTGAGCTGCACGAGCTCACCGTCGACGATGGCGCGCGAGTAGCCTGTGGCCGCGAGCTCCTGGAAGAGGTCGACGAACTCGCCCTTCTTCTTGCTCACGACGGGCGCAAGCACCTGGAAGCGCGTGCGCTCCTCGAGCTGCATGAGCCGGTCGGCGATCTGCTGCACGGTCTGCGACTCGATCCGCTCGCCGCACACGGCACAGTGCGGAATGCCGATGCGCGCCCAGAGGAGACGCATGTAGTCGTAGATCTCGGTGATCGTACCGACTGTGGAACGCGGGTTGCGGTTCGTCGACTTCTGGTCGATCGACACCGCGGGGCTCAGACCCTCGATGAAGTCGACGTCCGGCCGATCCACCTGGCCTAAAAACTGGCGCGCGTAGGCGCTCAGCGACTCGACGTACCGGCGCTGGCCCTCGGCAAAGATCGTGTCGAACGCGAGGCTCGACTTGCCGCTCCCCGACAGCCCCGTGAACACGACGAGTGAGTCGCGCGGGATCGAGAGATCGACGTTTTTCAGGTTGTGCACCCTCGCGCCCTGCACGCTGATGTGAGCGTGGGCTGCAGAGGAGCGTATCGGTGTGTTGCTCTGTGAAGTCACTCCCCCACCTTAGCGTCTCCCGCACGGGAATTCGAACATGTGTACTAGAAATCTGGATGTTCGCCGCGCGCTAACTCCTGGCGTTGTGGGGCCCGGTGTGGGAAGCTGGATGCTGGCCAGAGATCATCTGATGAATGAGGTAGAGACATGACCGCCCAGCCTTGCGCGCGCACCCAGCGCCCCGCACGCCCCCAAATTGTGCTCGAGGTGAAGGAACGCGTGCAACTGAGTCCGCACCTCGTGCGCATTGTTGCTGGCGGCCCCGGAATGGCCGATGTCGAACTCAGCGGATTCACCGACGCCTACAGCAAGATGCTCTTCCAGCACCCGGAAACCGACCTCACTCCCCCGTACGACCTCGACGCGCTGCGGCAGGAGCTTCCCGCGGAGCAGCTGCCCTCGACGCGGACCTACACGGTACGCCGCATCGACCAGGAGGCCGGCGAGGTCTGGATCGACTTCGTCACCCACGGCGACGACGGCTACGCCGGGCCCTGGGCGGATCGGGCGAAGCCCGGCGATCCCGTCGTGCTCCGCGGAATTGGCGGAGGCTATGCGCCCGACCCCACGGCTGACTGGCACTTCCTCGCCGGCGACGAGTCGGCGATCCCGGCGATAGCCTCGGCGCTTGAAGCGATGCCCGCTGATGCACGGGGCGTGGCGCTCATTGAGGTTGCGGGTGAGGCAGATGTGCTCGAGCTTGCGGCCCCCGCAGGGATCGAAGTCACCTGGCTCTTCCGCGGCGAGGCCGAGGCTGGAACCTCGACGGTGCTCGTTGACGCCGTGCGCGCGGCTGAGTGGCGTCCCGGCCGAGTGCAGGTCTTCGTGCACGGCGAGCGCGGGGCAATGAAGGCGCTGCGTCCCTACTTCACCGACGAGCGGGGCATCGAGCGCGCACAGCTCTCGCTGTCGCCCTACTGGGCATACGGGCGGCGCGAGGACACGTTCCAGGCCGAAAAGCGCGAGGCGATCGGTCAGATCTAGCCCGGAAAGACTGCAGGCGGCGACCTCGTCCCGGATTATGCTGAAGCAATGAGCCTCACCCTTGACTTCTTAGGCATCGTCACCCGTGATCTCGCTGCCTCGCTCGCGTTCTACCGTGAGCTGGGCATCGAGATCCCCGAGGGCGCAGAAAGCGAACCGCATGTCGAAGCGCTGCTTCCAAGCGGCATGCGAATCGGCTGGGACACCGTCGAGGTGATCCAGAGCTTCGACCCGGAGTACGCTCCTCCGGCGGGTAGCCACCGGGTAGCGTTTGCCTTCCAGGCAGACTCCCCCGCGGAGGTCGACGAGGTCTTCGCGCGCCTCATGGCGGCGGGCCACCGCAGCCGCGTCGAACCGTGGGATGCGCACTGGGGGCAGCGCTACGCAACCGTGATGGATCCCGACGGCAACGCTATCGATCTCTACGCGACGCTGCCCGAGGCCTAGCGAGGGTCACATGTGACCGGCGGCGTCGATGCTGCGCAGCTCCCGCTTCAGCTCGGCAACCTCGTCGCGCAGTCGCGCCGCGAGCTCGAACTTCAGCTCTTCCGAGGCGAGTAGCATCTGCGCGGTGAGGTCGGCAATGAGCTCCGTGAGCGTGTCTGCGCCCTCGGCTCCAATCGCCGCGGCGCGCGAAGCGGCCTTGCCCTTTGCGCGCTGAGGCGATCCCTTTTGCGCGTGGCGCGACACCCGCTCGGCGAGCACGTCTTCGGTGTCGGCGGCCTCACGGTTGAGCATTTCGGTGATGTCGCCGATCTGCTTGCGCAGCGGTGTGGGATCGATGCCGTGCTTCGTGTTGTACTCGACCTGCATTTCGCGGCGGCGGTTCGTCTCGTCGATCGCGAGCTTCATCGACGGAGTGATCCTGTCGGCGTACATGTGCACCTCGCCCGACACGTTACGCGCGGCACGGCCAATCGTCTGAATGAGCGAGGTCGAGGAGCGCAGGAAGCCCTCCTTGTCGGCGTCGAGGATCGCCACGAGCGACACCTCCGGCAGGTCGAGGCCCTCACGCAGCAGGTTGATGCCGACGAGCACATCGAAGATGCCCGCGCGCAGCTCGGTGAGCAGCTCGACGCGGCGCAGCGTGTCGACATCGGAGTGCAGGTAGCGCACGCGCACCCCCGCCTCCTCCATGAACGTCGTGAGCTGCTCAGCCATCTTCTTCGTGAGCGTGGTGACGAGCACGCGCTCGTCACGCTCGACCCGCAGGCGCACCTCCTCGAGCAGGTCATCGATCTGCCCCTCTGAGGGCTTCACGACGATCTCGGGGTCGATGAGGCCGGTCGGACGGATGATCTGCTCGACCACGCCGTCCGCGATCCCCATCTCGTACTTGCCCGGCGTCGCCGAGAGATACACCGTCTGGCCGACCCGCTCCTTGAATTCGCCAAACTTCAGCGGGCGGTTGTCGAGTGCGCTCGGGAGGCGGAAGCCGTGATCCACCAGCGTGCGCTTGCGCGAGGAGTCGCCCTCGTACATCGCGCCAATCTGCGGCACCGTCACGTGCGACTCGTCGATGACGACGAGGAAGTCGTCTGGGAAGTAGTCGAGCAGGCAGTGCGGGGCCTCGCCCGGCACGCGGCCGTCCATGTGCATCGAGTAGTTCTCGATGCCCGAACAGAAGCCGATCTGCTCCATCATTTCGAGGTCGAAGGTCGTGCGCATGCGCAGCCGCTGTTCCTCGACAAGCTTGTTCTGGGACTTTAGCTCGCGCGTGCGCTCATCGAGCTCGTCGGTGATCTGCCCCATCGCGCGGTTCATGACCTCGCGGCTCGCCACATAGTGGGATCCCGGGAACACCGACACGGCGTCGACCTGGTTCACGACGTCGCCCGTCACCGGGTGCAGGTAGTACAGCGCCTCGATCTCGTCGCCGAAGAACTCGATGCGGATCGCGAGTTCCTCGTACATCGGGATGATCTCGACGGTGTCGCCGCGCACCCGGAAGTTGCCGCGCACAAACTCAATGTCGTTGCGCTGGTACTGCATCTCGACGAAGCGGCGCAGCAGTAGGTCGCGGTCGAGTCGATCCCCCACCACGAGCGGAACCATCGCCTCGTAGTACTCCTCGGGCTTGCCGAGGCCGTAGATGCAGGAGACGGTCGAGACCACGATCACGTCGCGGCGGCTCAGCAGCGAGTTCGTCGTCGAGTGCCTGAGCCGCTCGACCTCGGCGTTTACCGAAGAGTCTTTCTCAATGAACGTGTCCGTCTGCGGCACGTAGGCCTCGGGCTGGTAATAGTCGTAGTAGCTCACGAAGTACTCGACGGCGTTGTTCGGGAAGAGCTGGCGGAACTCGGTCGCGAGCTGCGCGGCGAGCGTCTTGTTGTGCGCGAGCACGAGTGTGGGCCGCTGCACCGCCTCGATGAGCCACGCGGTCGTTGCCGACTTGCCAGTTCCGGTCGCACCGAGCAGCACCACGTCGGTGTCGCCCGCGTTGATGCGGCGGGAGAGCTCCTCGATCGCCTGCGGCTGATCGCCGCTCGGTTCGTAGTCGCTGATGACCTCGAAGGGGCGAACGCTGCGGGTTGGTTCCATGCTCATAAGAATAATCACTTTGCTCGGCATTCGAAAGTTTGTTCGCCTGTGGCGTCTGTGTAGGTTGTGCCCCACCAGCACCGTAGGCTGTGCCTCACCAACATCGCAGCCTCGAGAAAGCTGGGTGCATGCCGCCGCTCGAACAGGGAACACCGGCCCCCGCCGCGGGCAGGATCCTCCGCGCGACCCTGGTGGCGCTCGTGGGCGCGATCCTCGCGGCGGCAGCGCTGCTCCTCGCTTGGCCGCAGGCGTTCGGCGCGCAGCGGATCTTCGGCGTCGCCCAGCTCATTGCGTTCCGCCCCGTGCTCGGCATCGGTCTCGGCGCGTGCGCCGCGGTGGCCGCCCTGCTCGCGGTGTCACGCCGCGCCTCGCGCACGCGGCGGGCCGCGTTTCTTGCGCTCGCCGTGATCCTCGCGCTCGCGGCGACCGGGCAGGGAGCGGTGCTCGCTGCCCGCGGGTGGGATCGGAGCCCCGCACCCCTGACCGGCGCGAGCACCGCTGCCGCCGGTGGCCTCACAGTCGTCTCGTGGAATGTGCAGGGCGGAGCCACGGGCGCGGAAGACATCGCTCGGCTCGCGCTCGCCGCAGGTGCCGACGTCGTCGCGCTCCCTGAGGCGGGGGCCACGCTCGCCGCGGAGGCGGCAGCGATCCTCGGGGAACGCGGCCTCGCCATGCGTGCGCACACGCTCGACGGCAGGATCCCGACGTCGGTACTCATCGCCGAGCGCCTCGGCGGCTACTCCTACGACGGCGCGCGGGGATCCACCCCGGAGCTGCCCAGTGGGGTCTGGATCCCCGCCGACCCGGACCAGCCCGCCCTCGTGATCGCGCACCCGTTCCCGCCGGTGCCCGGCGGCATGCCGCAGTGGCGCGCGGGACTCGAGTGGGTCGCGGAGCAGTGCGGCGCCCTCGGCCCGAACGTCATCGTGGCTGGCGACCTGAATGCGACCGTGGACCATCTCGGCGACATGCGCGGTTGCGGTGACGCCGCGTTGGCCGCCGGCGCCGCGGCATCTGGCACCTGGCCTGCTGCGTTTCCGGCCGGCTTCGCGTCGCCCATCGACCACGTGCTCACCGGGGCAGACTGGGAGGCCGCCGCCTTTCACGTGGGCGAGGCCGCGGGCGGCAGCGACCACCGCCCGGTCATCGCGGCGCTCGAAGCGAGCGGATAAGCGCACTGCGGAGTGACCCCGCGGTCATCCCGCAGCGCGCCCGGTCCGGCCTGAGACCGGCGAGAGACCGGCCGGAGACCGGCGGGAGCTCCCTACGGCACGAGCACCGCGCGGCCGGCGATCTTCCCAGCGTGGAGATCGTCGAAGGCCTGCGGGGCGTCGTCGAGCGGATAGCGCACGACCTCGACCGAGATCCTGCCCGCCTGCGCGAGCGCGATCACCTGCCGCATGTCGGCGCGCGTGCCACCGTAGGCGCGCTCGATGTTCACGCCCCACGGCAGCCCGGCACCACCTGCGACGTACGGAAAGCTGCCGCCGCCGAGGCCAACGAAGCGGATCGCGCCGCCGCCTCGCACCACCGCGGTCGCCAGCTCAACGGTCGGCTGAACTCCGACGAAGTCGAACACCACGTCTGCGCCGCGGCCGCCGGTCTCGGCGAGGATGCGCGCGGCCGCCTCTTCGTTGCTCGGAATTGCGAGATCTGCGCCGTGCGCCTCGGCGAAGGCGAGCTTCGCCGGGTCGGTGTCGAGCGCGATGATCCGCGCGCCGGTCGTGGCGGAGAGGATCTGCAGCGCCATGTGCCCGAGGCCCCCGAGGCCGATCGTCACGACGGTCGCGTCGCCGGTCATGCGGTCGCGCACGGAGTTGATCGCGTGCATCGGCGTGAGGGCCGCGTCGGCAAGCGGTGCTGCGGCGACGGGATCGAGATCGCCAATCGGATCGATATGCCGCGCCTTCACCGCGATGTAGTCAGCCATGCCGCCGGGGCTTCCGATCCCGGGAGACAGCGGTGCCATCGCGTCACGCGGGGCAACGACCTCACACTGGTTATCGCGGCCTGAGAGGCACTCGCGGCACTGGCCGCAGGAGAGGACCAGCGACACGATTGCGCGATCCCCCACGTTCCACCCTGCAACGTTCGCGCCGAGCTCCTCGACCGCGCCCGCGACCTCGTGGCCAAGCGTTGACCCGATGAGCGGGTTGTCATCGCCCAGCGCGATGATGGAGATGTCGGAGTGGCAGACGCCCGCGCCCCCGACCCTGATGAGGACTTCGTCGGCCCCGATTTCAGGCTTCGGCTTGTCACGCAACTCCACCGTGTTGTTCTTCACATAGGTCACTGCACGCATCGAAAATGTTCCCTTCGTTTCGGCGCAGGCACCAGGGTGTGGCAGCTACTGCGCCCGTTCCTAGCGTACGCTCAGCCGGCGCATAATGCGCGCGGCATGGACGGCAAGATTTGAGGCTCCTATACCCGCCTTGGGCCGGAACGTTCACACCGAGAATGTCGGAGCCGCGTGATACTGTTTTGCTTCAGTTGGGGCACGAAATGAGAGTGGGGACACTGGTGAAACTCGCAGAGGCACTTGCGCTCCGGGGCGATACGCAGAAACGAATTGCGCAGCTCCGCTCGCGAATTGTGGCGAACGCGCGCTACCAAGAGGGCGACACCCCGTCGGAAGATGTGAACGCCCTGCTCGCGGAGGCGGGGCTCGCCGTGGCTGAGCTTGAAGCGCTCGTCCGCAGCATCAACGCGACGAACTCGAGCATTGAGCTCGACATCGTTCCCGCGCAGCCGACAGGTGCCGGGCGCCGCCGCCAGGCGAGCGGCTCCGCGACAGCCTCTGCGACGACGGTCACGATGACCGACGCCCTCGCGAAGCGCGACAGCCTCCGGCTCCGGCACGCGATCCTGGTGCAGGCAGCAGACGCGGCGCAAGATCAGGGCATGATGCGCCAGATGCGCTCCGAGCTGCGGCAGGTCTCTGCGCTCCCCGTTCCTGAACTGCGCAGCCAGGCCGATGTGCTCGCGCGCGAGCTCCGAGAACTCGACGCGCTCATTCAGCAGGCCAACTGGTCGCACGACCTCATCGGCGAGTAGCCGCTCGAGCGGCGCGGATCACTTCCAGCGGCGAGGAGCCGCGAACAGCTTCAGCGCTTCACCGCTTCACAGCTTCACGGCATCACAACTTCACACAGGCGAGTCGGTACCGATTCAATCAGCGGGCACACCCCGCGCCAGACGGGCAACTCTGGCACTTGCAGGGTGGCGGGCAACCCACACACGTACAGTGCAGCCCAGCACTTGGCACATGTGACTGCTCACCGCGCACAGCGCACTACCGCGTGCCGGGATTGAATCGGGAGGGTGGGTTCGGGGACTCTTCGCCTGGTGTGAGCGTTCGCGGCGCGCTACCGCTGAAGCCCGGCCGGCAGCGAAAGGTTGCCGACGCCGCTCACGCGAATCGAATCGAGCCCCTGCCAGTGAGCCGCCTGCCGCAGCAGATCCGCAGCGACCTCGGCGGTGTGCGCGGGCGCGCCCGGTTCCTGCCAGGCCGCCTGTACGAGTAGCGCACGCTCGGCGCGATCCGCCTTGAGATCGATCCGCCCGGCAAGCCGCCCGCCGACCATGAGGGGCAGGCAGTAGTAGCCGAACTGGCGCTTTTCCTTGGGCGTGTAGATCTCGATCCGGTAGTGAAAATCAAACATGCGCTCCGCGCGCGGCCGGAACCAGACGACCGGATCGAACGGTGTGAGCAGCGCGTTCGGGGCGAGCCTCCCCGGCACGCGCGCGTCGCGGTGGATCCACGCTGGCTCCGGCCCGCCCGCACGATTCGTCCAGCCCGCAACGGTCACCGGCACAAGCTCTCCCGACTCCTCGAGTGCGCGCACGGCGGCCCGCGCCTCGGCGGTCCTCAGCCGGTGATAGTCGGCGAGATCCAGCAGCGTCGCGACGCCGAGAGACTGCGCGGCGCGAGCCACAAGCTGCCGCTGGGCGGTCGCACGGTCGACCTCAACGAGGTCCTCGGGCGCGAGCGCCTGCTCGGCGAGCGCGTACCGCCGCTGGAAGCCCTCGCGCCCAGTGGATACCACCTCGCCCCAGGCGAAGAGCATCTCGACGGCCTGCTTCGTGTCGCTCCAGTCCCACCAGGGGCCGCGTTTCTCGCGCGGAACGGTTTCGAGATCGCGCACGAGCTGGGGCCCCTCGGACGCGAGCCGGCTGCGCACGTCGGCGATGGCGCTTGCAAGCTGCGGCGACCCGGCCCGCTCCGCGTGCTTCTGGCGGAAGTCGTCCATGCGCCAGCCGAACAGCTTCCGATCCGCGACCGGAACGAAGGCCGCTTCGTGCGCCCAGTATTCGGTGAACTCGCCGCTGCCCCACAGGTGGGCGTCGAGTTGCTCTCCCGAGTAGCCACCGTGGCGCGAGAACACCGGCATGTAGTGGCTGCGGGAGAACACGTTCACCGAATCAATCTGCAGCACGTGCAGGCGCTCGAGCGCACCATCAAACGGCCGCCGGGACCGCAGCTTGGCCACGTTCGTAAACCCCTGGGCCCCGAGCGCGACACGGCGGGCTTCTGAGGCACTCAGCGACTGCGGTTGTTGCATGGACTTACTGTGCCACAGTGGGGGCGTACATCACCACATGCAGGTCAGGCGCGTCGCTCGGCACGAGTCTGTGATGCTCGTAGATGAGCTCGCCCGCGGCCGGATGCACAAAGGTGCGCTCCCGCGAGGTGAACTTCCCGACCGCGTGCTCGGCCCATTGTGCGCGGAAGTCCGCGTTCTCCTGCTTCAACGACTCGACGAGTTCCCGGTGCCGCTCCGAGCTCAGCCGCACGCCGGATTCGGCGCGAAACTCGGCAAGAAAACTGCGGCTGTCGCGCTCCCAGTTGGGGAGGAGCTCTCGAATGCGCGCGTCCGTGTAGATAAGCCTGAGGAGGTTTCGATCCTCTGCCGCGAGCGTCGCGATCGGCCCGTACAGCCACTCGTAGCCGGCGTTCCAGCCGACGATCGTCCAGTCGCTCGCAAGAATGAAGGCGGGAAAGTCGAGCGCACGAATGAGGTTGAGCAGGTGCTGCGGGGCCGTATCGGGCGGCGGCAGCACCGACGTGCCACCGGGCCCGGCGAGCGCGAACACATAGTCGGCCTCCGACTCAGTGAGCCTGAGCACCCGCGCTACCGCGGTGAGCACCTGCCGGGAGGCGTTGATCTCGCGGCCCTGCTCAAGCCAGGTGTACCAGCTCACGCTCATCCCGGCGAGCGTCGCGACCTCCTCGCGGCTGAGCCCGACCTCGCTGCGCCGCGTTCCGGGCGGCAGCCCGAGGGCCGCGCGCGACTGGGCCCGCCTGCGGGTGGTGAGAAACTCGCCGAGCTGGATGCCCCGGGGGGTACGTGGTCGAATCATCAGATCATAGTACCGTGAGTACTAGTACAGCTGGTCACTTCCGCCGACGCGTACGACCTGGCTAAATAAGGCTATGCCCACCTATCGCTCTTTCACGGTTACCCACGGACGCAACATGGCCGGAGCGCGCGCGCTCCTCCGCGCAGCAGGCGTCAACGGGGCCGATCTCGGCCGCAAGCCCATCATCGCCGTCGCAAACTCCTTCACCGAGTTCGTGCCCGGCCACACCCACCTCGCGCCCGTGGGCCGCATCGTCTCGGACGCGATCATCGAGGCCGGCGGGATCCCGCGCGAATTCAACACGATCGCCGTCGACGACGGCATCGCGATGGGCCACGGCGGCATGCTCTACTCGCTGCCATCGCGCGACCTCATCGCCGACTCCGTTGAGTACATGGTGAACGCGCACTGCGCCGATGCCGTCATCTGCATCTCGAACTGCGACAAGATCACCCCGGGCATGCTGCTCGCCGCGCTCCGCCTGAACATCCCGGCCGTGTTCGTCTCGGGCGGCCCGATGGAGTCCGGCCGCGCCGTGCTCGCGAACGGCATGGTGCGCACCCTCGACCTCGTCGACGCGATCTCGGACGCCGTGAACGACGACATCTCAGACGAGGACATGCAGAAGATCGAGGAGTCAGCGTGCCCGACGTGCGGATCCTGCTCCGGCATGTTCACCGCGAACTCGATGAACTGCCTCACCGAGGCGATGGGGCTCGCGCTCCCGGGCAACGGCTCGACGCTCGCGACCCACACCGCCCGCCGCGCGCTCTACGAAGACGCGGGCAAGACCATCGTGGACATCACGCGCCGCCACTACGAGGAGGACGACTTTACCGTACTCCCCCGCAACATCGCGACCCCCGAGGCCTTCGGCAACGCGATGGCGCTCGATATCGCGATGGGAGGGTCGACGAACACGATCCTCCACCTGCTCGCCGCCGCACACGAGGCCGGAGTGGACTTCGGCCTCGACGAGATCGACGAGGTCTCGCGCCGCGTTCCGTGCCTCGCGAAGGTCGCCCCGAACGTCGCGAACGGGAAGACCTACTACATGGAGGACGTGCACCGCGCCGGCGGCATCCCCGCGCTCCTCGGCGAGCTGCGCCGCGGCGGGCTGCTCGACGAGAACGTGCACACGGTGCACTCGCAGACGCTCGGAGAGTGGCTCGACGAGTGGGACGTTCGCGGCGGCAAGGCGAGCGACGAAGCGTTCGAGCTCTGGCACGCGGCGCCAGGCGGGGTGCGCTCGTCGACCGCGTTCTCGCAGTCGGAGCGGTGGCGTGAGCTGGATCTGGATCAGGCGAACGGCTGCATCCACTCGGTCGAGCACGCCTACTCAAAGGATGGCGGCCTCGCCGTGCTTCGCGGCAACATCGCCGTCGACGGCGCAGTCGTGAAGACCGCCGGCGTCGACGAGTCGATCTGGACGTTCTCGGGGCCGGCGGTCGTGTGCGAGTCACAGGATGAGGCTGTCGAGAAGATCCTCAACAAGCAGGTGGTCGCTGGCGACGTCGTAGTGATCCGCTACGAGGGGCCGAAGGGCGGGCCGGGCATGCAGGAGATGCTGTATCCGACCTCGTTCTTGAAGGGGCGGGGGCTCGGCAAACAGTGCGCGCTCATCACCGACGGCCGCTTCTCGGGCGGTACCTCCGGGCTGTCGATCGGCCACGTCTCCCCCGAGGCTGCGAGCGGCGGCATGATTGCGCTCGTCGAGGACGGCGACATCATCTCGATCGACATTCCGACGCGCGCGCTCACCCTCGAGGTCTCTGACGAGGAGCTTGCGCGCCGCCGCTCGGCGCTCGAGGCCGCCGGCGGGTACCGGCCCAAGAACCGGGTGCGCGAGGTGTCGGATGCGCTGCGCGCTTACGCCGCGTTCGCCCAGTCGGCTGACAAGGGTGCGGTGCGGGTCATCCCGGACGTGTTCTAGGCGGCTGGTGCGGCGCTCGCCGCGCCACTGCCCGCGCAGCCCCACGGCCCGCGCAGCCACGCAGCCACCGGGCCCACGCAGCCACGCAGCCCCACAGCCCCGGTTAATCTATTCTGACCCAAACTTGCCCTGCGCAAGGGTCACAAAGGATTATTCGGGGCCGTTGAGCCTGGCGGAGGCGTGAAGACGCACCGACCGCGCGGGCGCTTCGCGCCCTTGCCGAGGTTGCATCCACCTCCCCGAGCGCCAGAGTCCCGCGAAAGCACCACCTTCCTGCAAGAGCACCCGATTTCTACACGTAGTAAGCGGGTGCTCTTGCAGGAAGGTGGTGCTCCAGTGAGATGGCAGGGCTGGCGACAGCTCGCCGAGAGCAGGGGTGCAGGCGCAAGGACAGGCACCGCTCCCAAAAGCACGGCGGCCCGCACCCAGATTGGGTGCGGGCCGCCGTGCTGGCAAGTGCCAGCGGTGAAGCTGAGAGCTTAGGCGAACCAGAGGCCCAGCTCGCGCTCTGCCGAGAGCGTCGAGTCCGAGCCGTGCACGAGGTTCTGCTGCACAGCGAGCCCCCAGTCGCGGCCAAGGTCACCGCGGATGGTGCCGGGGGCCGCAACGGTCGGGTCGGTTGCTCCCGCGATCGAGCGGAAGCCCTCGATCACGCGCTCGCCCTCGGCGCGCACAGCGACAACCGGGCCCGAGCTCATGAACTCGATGAGTGGCTCGTAGAAGGGCTTGCCCTCGTGCTCCTCGTAGTGCGCGGCCAGCAGCTCGCGGTTCGGGGTGATCATCTTCAGCCCGGTGATGCTGTAGCCCTTTGCCTCGATGCGGCGAAGGATCTCTCCGGTCAGTCCGCGGGCAACGCCGTCGGGCTTCACCAGGATGAGAGTTTGCTCGGTCGTCATGAACGCTCCTGTTCGAGAGTAGATACTGCGGTAAAAGTCTAGTGAATGCGGGGGTCGGGCGGAGACAGCGGGCGCGGCCTACGCCTGCGCCGCCAGCATCGCGTTCTCGCGGTCAATCTTGCCGCCGCGCACGATGCAGTACACCCAGAGCGCTGTGAAGATCACGCCGACAAACAGCGCCGCGGGCAGGATGAAGGCGGTGGCGAGCATGAGTACGTGGGTCGCCCAGCCGATCCAGATGCCGACCTCGCCGAAGCGGATCGTCGCGAGCCCCACGACGCACATGAGCGCGAGCACGCCGCCGATGACGAGGCCGAGCCAGCGCGGGTCGGTGATGCCGAGCCCGAAGATGGTGAGGCCGATGAGCACCACGATGATGAGCTCAAAGCCGAGGACGATCGAGGCGAGGGCCTTGCGAGTCGAGCGCTCCCCACGCGAGGCACCGGAGATGCGCATCGCCGAGTTGTGGGCCGCGGCCTCCGACGGTGAGAGCACGAGCTCCTCGTCGTCGGGGCCCGCACTGCCGAAGCCGCGCGACTTCCGTGGCGGGTTCGCTGGCTGCTGGGTCATGCGATGTCTCCGTTCTGGGTGCTGGAGCCGCGGGCGCTGGAGCCTCGGGCGCTGGAGTCCCGGGTGCGAGAGCCCTGGGTGCCGGAACCTTGAGCACCGGTTACTTCACTGCCCCATTGTTCCGTGCGCGACTGAGAGATGGCCTCACCCGCGAGGAGTACGGAGCCGACCACGAGCACCGCGCGACCGTTGGCCTCTTCCGCCCAGCTGCGTGCGCGTTCGAGCGCGAGCGGGAGTGTTGGGAGCGCTTCAATGGCGGTGTCGGGGATCGCCGACTCGGCAATCGACGCGAGTTCTTCCGCGGGCAGCGACCGGGGCGAGTCGACGGCGGTCACGAACACGTGGTGTGCGATGGGTGCGAGCGTCTGCAGCAGGCCGTGCGCGTCCTTCTCCTCGAGCACGCCGGTGACGAGTGCGAGCTCCTCGAAGGCGAACGACTCGGTGACGGCGCGCACGAGCGCCTCGGCACCGTGCGGGTTGTGCGCTGCGTCGACGTACACGATTGGATCGGTGCCGATGAGCTGGAGGCGTCCCGGTGAGGTGAGCTGACCCAGCCCCTCGTCGAGCACCTCTTCGGGGATCGGGCGCTCGCCGCCAAAGAATGCCTCGACCGCGGCGATCGCGAGGGTGACGTTCTCGGCCTGGTGCTGGCCATAGAGCGGCACGAAGGCCGGGTCGTAGGCTGCGCCGGTGATTCCGGAGACGTCGATCTGTCGCCCGCCGACGGCAAGCCGGTCGTCGACAAGATTGAAGTCTCGGCCCTGCACGAAGAGCTTCACGCCGAGGCGAGCGGCCGTGTCGGTGAGCTCGCCGAGCGCGTCGACGTCTTGCTCCGCGGAGACGGCGGTGGATCCTGGCTTCATAATCAGCGACTTCGTCCGCGCGATGGTCTGCGTGTCGGGGCCGAGGTGCTCGACGTGGTCGAGCCCGATCGGCGTAAACACGGCTACCTCGGCGTCGACGATATTCGTCGCGTCCCACTCGCCGCCCATGCCGACCTCGATCACCGCGACTTCGACAGGCGCGTCTGCGAAGGCCGCGAACGCGAGCACCGCGAGCGCCTCGAAGAACGTGATCTTGCCGTGGCCCGCGGCCTCGAGCTCGGCGTCGACGATCGCGAGCGGGTGCTCGAGCTCCGCCCAGGCCTCGGTGAGGGCGGCGGGATCGATGGGTGAACCGTCGAGCTGGAATCGCTCGGTGAAATCGAGCAGGTGCGGGCTCGTGAAGAGCCCCGTGCGCAGCCCGTGGGCGCGCAGCAGCGACTCGATCGCCCGGCTCGTCGAGGTCTTACCGTTGGTGCCGGCGACCTGGATCACCGGGTACGAGAGCTGCGGGGAGCCCGCGAGCTCTGCGAGCCGGCGCACCGGCTCGATGCGTGGGCGGGGGTTGGCCTCGCCCACGCGGGTAAGGAGCGCCTCGTAGACGCTCTGAGCTGCGCTCACGGGAGTGGGGTTCACGCCGAGGCTCCGTTCGAATCGGTTGCGGGGGTTGCGTTCGGGTGAACGACAGAAATGGCGAGGGGAGCCTTTGCGCTGCCGAGGGCGGCGCTCAGCGTCGCGAACGTGCCTGCCGCTGCGGCAGCAGCCTGCGGCGATTCAGCGGCCGTGACGGTGAGCTTGGTCGTGAGGGTCTCCCCCTGGATGAGCTCGGCGTGCGCCTCGAGCGCCGCGGCGTGCTCAGGAGCGGCAGTGAGCCGCAGCTCGATGCGGTCGCTCACCTCGAGGCCCGCGTTCTTGCGCGCCTCCTGGATCGCACGGATCGCGTCGCGTGCGGCGCCCTCGGCCTCGAGCTCGGGGGTGGTCGCGGTGTCGAGCAGCACGAAGCCGCCGCCCTGGATGAGGGTGATGGCTGGGCCGCCGTCTTCCGCGCCGGTTGCTGCCTGCAGCGTGAGCTCGTACTCGTGCGGTTCGAGGGCGATGTCGCCCGCGACAATCACGCCGTCCTGCTCGCTCCAGTCGCCGGCCTTTGCTGCCTTGATCGCGAACTGCACCTGCTTGCCGAGGCGGGGGCCTGCGGCGCGAGCGTTCACCGCGAGGGTCTGCACGATGCCGTTCTCGGCGGCGCTCGTCTCGGTCTCCTGGACGAGCCTGACGTGCTTCACGTTGAGCTCGTCGCGCAGGATGTCGGCGAACGGCTCGAGCGATGCCGGGCGCGAGGTGACGACGGTGAGCTCCGCGAGCGGCAGACGCACACGCAGCTTGTTCGCCTTGCGGAGGGCGAGCACCTGCGAGGTGATCTGCCGCACCTCGTCCATCGCGGCGACGAGTTCGTCGTCGACGGGGAACTCGGCGGCGTCGGGCCAATCCTCGAGGTGCACGGAGCGGCCGCCGGTGAGCCCGCGCCAGACCTCCTCGGTCACGAGCGGCGCCATCGGGGCGGCGACGCGCGCGAGCGTCTCGAGCACGGTGAAGAGCGTGTCGAAGGCCTGCTTGTTGCTCGGCTGGCCGTTCTCGCCTGCCATGCCCTCCCAGAAGCGGTCGCGCGAGCGACGCACGAACCAGTTGGTGAGCACCTCTGCGAAGTCGCGGAGCGCTGCGGCGGCCGAGGTCGTGTCGAGCCTCTCGAGGTGATCGCCGACCTCGCGCACGAGCGCGCCCGTCTTCGCGAGGATGTAGCGGTCGAGCGGGTCGCTCGAGTCGACGCGGCGCTCAGCCTCGTAGCCGTCGGCGTTCGCGTAGAGGCTGAAGAAGTACCAGCTGTTCCAGAGTGGCAGGATGAACTGGCGCACACCCTCGCGGATGCCCTCCTCTGTGACGATGAGGTTGCCGCCGCGCACGACGGGCGACGCCATGAGGAACCACCGCATCGCGTCGGAGCCATCGCGGTCGAAGACCTCGTTGACGTCGGGGTAGTTCTGCAGGCTCTTCGACATCTTGTTGCCGTCGGAACCGAGCACGATCCCGTGGCTGATGACGTTCTTGAACGCCGGGCGGTCGAACAGCGCGGTCGCGAGGATGTGCTGCACGTAGAACCAGCCGCGGGTCTGCCCGATGTACTCGACGATGAAGTCGGCGGGCTGGACGTTCTCGAACCACTCGACGTTCTCGAACGGGTAGTGCGCCTGCGCGAACGGCATCGAGCCCGAATCGAACCAGACGTCGAGCACGTCCTCGATGCGGCGCATCGTCGACTGACCGCTCGGGTCGTCGGGGTTCGGCCGGGTCAGCGAGTCGATGTAGGGGCGGTGCAGGTCGATCTCGCCTGCCTCGTTGCGTGGCAGCTCACCGAAGTCGGCCTCGAGTTCGGCGACGGAGCCGTAGACGTCCTCGCGCGGGAACTCGGGGTTGTCGCTCTGCCAGACGGGGATCGGGCTGCCCCAGTAGCGGTTGCGGCTGATCGACCAGTCGCGTGCGCCCTCGAGCCACTTGCCGAACTGGCCGTGCTTCACGTTGGCGGGCACCCACTCGATTTCCTCGTTGATCTCGAGCATGCGGCTCTTGATCTCGGTGACGCGCACGAACCAGCTCGAGACGGCACGGTAGATGAGCGGGTTGCGGCAGCGCCAGCAGTGCGGGTACGAGTGCAGGTAGCTCTGCTCGCGCAGCAGCCGCTCCGAGGCCTTGATCATGCGGATGAGCGGACGGTTCGCGTCCATCCACAGCTCGCCGGCAACGTCGGTGACGGACGCCACGAACTTGCCGCCCTCGTCGAGGCTGAGGATCGTGGGCATGCCGGCCTCGGTCGCGAGGCGGTGATCGTCTTCACCGTAGGCGGGTGCCTGGTGCACAATGCCGGTTCCGTCGGTCGTCGTGACGTAGCCGTCGACGAGCACCTGCCAGTAGTTGTCGGTGCCCCACACCTCGGTGTCGGCGAAGTAGTCGAAGAGCGGCGCGTAGCGCACGCCCGCGAGCTCAGCGCCCGGGATCGTGGCGGTGATGGCCGCGCGCAGCTCGTCTGCCGACTCGTAGCCGAGGTCGGAGGCGTAGTTGCCCGCGAGGTCGGCGGCGGCGAGGTAGCTCGCCTCGCCTGTTGCGCCGCCGTCGGAGGCGCCCGCGGGGCCAGCGGGAACAACGACGTAGGAGATGTCGGGGCCGACTGCGAGCGCAGCGTTCGTGGGCAGGGTCCACGGCGTCGTCGTCCATGCCAGTGCGCGAACGCCGGCAAGTCCAAGCTCCTCCGCGCGCTCGCCACGGAGCGGGAAGGTCACCGTCACCGAGGGATCCTGACGCTCCTGGTAGACGTCGTCGTCCATGCGCAGCTCGTGGTTCGACAGCGGCGTCTCGTCGCGCCAGCAGTACGGGAGGATCCGCTGACCCTCGTAGGCGAGGCCCTTGTCGTAGAGCTGCTTGAACGCCCAGATAACGCTCTCCATGTAGGGCAGGTTGAAGGTCTTATAGTCGTTCTCGAAGTCGACCCAGCGCGCCTGGCGGGTGACGTAGTCTTCCCACTCCCCGGCGTACTCGAGCACCGACTCGCGCGCCTTCGCGTTGAAGACGTCGATGCCCATCGCCTCGATCTGGCTCTTCTCGGTGATGCCGAGCTGCTTCATCGCCTCGAGTTCGGCGGGCAGGCCGTGGGTGTCCCAGCCGAAGCGACGCTCGACCTTCTTGCCGCGCATGGTCTGGAAGCGCGGGAACACGTCTTTCGCGTAGCCGGTGAGGAGGTGACCGTAGTGGGGCAGGCCGTTCGCAAAGGGCGGACCGTCGTTGAAGACCCACTCCTCGCAGCCCTCGCGCTGCGAAATCGAGGTGCGGAACGTATCGTCCGCGTCCCAGAACGACAGCACGCGCTGCTCGGCCTCGGGGAGCCGCGGAGATGGGTTCACGCCGAATGCCGCGCCGGGGGCTGAAGCCTCGGCGTTCGACTGCTGTGCCCCGGTGGACTGCTTGGGATAGCTCATGGGTGTCGGTACCTTCTCATCACGCGAATCTCACGCTGGGGCGAGCGTGTGAATTGATCCACACCCCGCGGTACCACCCGGCTTGCGCGCTCCGCATATACGACCTGCATATACGGGGAGTGCGCCACTTCATTGAGCTGTAACGGGCCTACCCGTTCGGTTCTACTAAGCGCTCCTTGCGGTGCGCTGTTCTTCCGAAGACTCCCCGGTGATGGCCGGTTCACTGTCGCTACCCGCCATTCTATCCGAGTCTGAGCGGGGCGTGGTCACCGTGTTGGAAAAGTACGAGAAAACATTATCGAGGTGATTCACCCTCGCTTGGGTAACGAATAGGTAACAACTGACATTTGCTTGAACCCCTGATGGTGGCAGCATTCGAGGACTTTCCTGTGAAACTCATGTGTGCAAACACTCGCGACAGGCCTATACCGTCGAATGAGGGGTTCACGGGTCAACGATGCCTTCACCGAGGCAAAACCTACGAACGCCTAAAAACGCGGACACACCGCACAGGAGGAACATGCTTGACCAAAATGTCGACCAGCAGGCCGATTCGGAGGCCGACGATATCGCCATTTCCGTCGGCCACGCATACAAAGTTTTTGGCCGCCGCCCGAAGGAAGCCGTGAAGCGGCTCCAGGCAGGTGCCAGCCGCGACGAGGTAAAAACGCACGGAACAGCCGCCGTCATTGACGCGAGCTTCGATGTCCATGTCGGTGAGATCTTCGTCGTGATGGGGCTCTCGGGCTCCGGTAAATCCACACTCATCAGAATGCTCAACGGACTCGGCGAAACGTCCGACGGCTCTATCAGCGTCTTTGGCGACCAGATCGTCGGGATGAACCCGAGCGGACTGCGCGAAGTGCGCCGCGACAAAATGGCGATGGTGTTCCAGCACTTCGCCCTCTTCCCGCACCGCACCGTGCTCGACAACGCCGCTTACGGCCTGGAGATCAAGGGCGTGCCGCTCGACGAGCGCCGCGAGCGAGCACTCGGCTGGCTGCAGCGCGTCGGGCTCGAGGGGTGGGGCGATTCCTTCCCCTCCGAGCTCTCGGGCGGTATGCAGCAGCGCGTGGGCCTCGCCCGCGCCTTCGCCGCCGACACCCAGATCCTGCTCATGGACGAGGCCTTCTCAGCGCTCGACCCACTGATCCGCCGCGAGATGCAGGAGCTGCTCGTGGAGCTCCAGCAGGAACTCGGCAAGACCATCGTCTTCATTACGCACGACCTCAACGAGGCGATGTTCCTCGGCGACCGCATCGCGGTCATGCGCGACGGCCGCATCATGCAGCTCGGCACCCCGAACGACATCCTCACCGACCCCGCCAACGATTACGTTGCGCAGTTCGTGCAGGACGTGGATCGGGCCCGCGTGCTCACCGCCGGCGACGTCATGGAGCCGCCGCGCGCCGTCGTGCCGGCATCGGCCGGACCGCGCGCAGCGCTCCGCACGATGCGCGACCTACAGACCTCGGCCTGCTTCGTCGTCTCGAGCGGCCGCAAGCTTGTCGGCGTCGTCCGCGACAAGGACATGCTCCGGCTCGTGCGCGAGGGCAGCTCGAACATTAACGACGCGCTGAAGCCCACACCGTCAATGGTCACCCCTGACCAATACATCGCTGAGCTCTTTGAGCTCTCGGTCGAGAGCCCGCTGCCGGTTGCGGTGATTGACGAGCAGGATCGCCTCATCGGCGTCGTGCCCCGCGTCACGCTGCTCGCCTCGCTCGCGAACCTCCCGACTATGACCACGGAGATCCCCATCATCGAACCCACGCCGGACGTGTCGTCCGCGGTCATCACCGCGACGCTCGATGCCACAACCGACGGGAACGGGGTTGCCGGCACGTCCGTCGCATCCGAAGCGCAGGCCACGACCGAGGGGAGCCAGGCATGAACTTCCGCATCCCCGTAGGCCAGTGGGTCTCTGACGGCCTCGACTGGTTCAACAACACCTTCGACGGCTTGCTCAGCGTGATCTCGACGGTCATCAAGTTTCTCGTCGAGGGGTTCTCGGACGCGCTCATCGCTGTCCCCTCCCCGGTGCTCATTCTGCTGCTCGCCCTCATTGGCTGGCTACTGCGCTCCTGGCAACTCGCGATCGGCACCGCGGTGACGATGTTCCTCATCGTGTTCATGGGCCAGTGGGAAGACGCGATGATGACACTGTCGCTCACCCTCATTGCGGCGCTCGTCGCCGTGGTGATCGGGATCCCGCTCGGGATCTTGTCTGCACGAAACGACACCTTCAGCGCGGTCATCAAGCCCGTGCTCGACTTCATGCAGACCATGCCGGCAATGGTGTACCTCATCCCCGCCGTCGTCTTCTTCACGGTCGGCGTTGTGCCCGGCGTGTTTGCCACGGTGCTGTTCGCCCTACCACCCGGCGTGCGGTTTACCGAGCTCGGAATTCGTGGCGTCGACGCCGAGGTTGTCGAGGCCGGTCACGCGTTTGGTTCGACCCCCGGGAAGATCCTGCGCAGCATCCAGCTCCCCCTGGCAATGCCGACGATTCTCGCTGGCGTCAACCAGGTCATCATGCTCGCGCTTTCGATGGCCGTCGTCGCAGGCATGGCTGGCGCTGACGGGCTCGGCAAGCAGGTCGTCGCTGCGATTTCCACGATGAACATCGCTCGCGGCGTCGAGGCAGGCCTCGCTGTTGTCTTCCTCGCGGTCTTCCTCGACCGGGTCACCGCGGCGCTCGGCGAGCCGAAGGCGTTCAAGCACTCCGCGCTGAATGCGCTGCGCAACCGCAAGGCGCGCTCGCAGCAGGTTGCTGCCGCCTCCGGGTCAGCCTAGGCGCACCCCACAAGCTCAATTGGCTCACCCCAACCCGCGCCACAAGCGCGGACGAAAGGAACACATGAACAAGCGACACCTCACAGGAGTCATCGGCCTTGCGGCCGCTGCAAGCCTCGCACTCGCGGGCTGCACCACTGCCGGCGATACCGATGCCGACACCACTGATGCTGGCGACAGCAAGGGAACCATCACACTCGGTTTCCTCCCGGCTTGGACCGACGGCCTGAGCACGGCATACCTGCTCGAAGACCAGCTCGGCAAGCTCGGCTACGACGTCGAGATGAATGAACTCACCGAGGCGGGCGTGCTCTACGCGGGCCTCGCAGGCGGCGACTTCGACATGTACCCCTCAGCGTGGCCAGAGGTCACGCACGCCGACTACATGGACAAGTACGACGACAAGATCGAAGACCTCGGCGGCTACTACGACGGCGCTGTGCTCACCATTGCGGTGCCCGACTACATGACCGACGTGAACTCGATCGACGATCTCAAGGGCCAGGCAGATCGCTTCGGCGGCGAGATCATCGGCATCGAGCCCGGGGCTGGCCTCACTGCGCAGACTCAGGACACGATGATGCCCGAGTACGGTCTTGATAGCGAGTACAAGCTCGTCACTTCCTCGACCGCTGCGATGCTCGCAACGCTCCAGGAGAAGATCGATAAGGAAGAGGACGTCGTCGTCACGCTGTGGCGTCCGTTCTGGGCAAACGACGCGTACCCGATCAAGGATCTGAAGGATCCGAAGGGTGCGATGGGCACGCCCGAGACGCTCCACTTCCTCGGAACTGACGGGTTCTCTGACGAGTTCCCCGAGGCCGCCGAGTACATCTCGAAGATCAAGCTCGACGACGCGGCGTATGCCGCGCTCGAGGGCCTGATCACGAGCGATGAGTACGACAAGGACCCCAAGGGCGCCGTCCAGGCGTGGCTCAAGGACCACGCTGACGCGTACCCCGGGCTTATTGCCTAACTGACCGCGGGCAGCACTCGCTCCCGCGCGATCTCACGCAAGACAGACAGAGGTCCCTCCCGGTTCGCCGGGAGGGACCTCTTGCGTTGAGCTGTGCTCGTACTCGTGCTCCTACTACAGGAGCTCTGCGCGCAGCTGCTCCGGCGACTTCGGCGAGAGCAGCCCCGGCGCGATGTCGAACGGTGTGAACGCGCCCGACTCACCCCTCGCCGCAAGCCTCGCCGCCGCGCGCGCGTACGCCACGAGCACACTCGACGTGAACTCGGGGTTCGAGCCGAGCGCGAGCCGGTACTCGATGGTCTGGCTGACGCCCGGGGAGGACTCACCCGAACGGATCACGAAGCCGCCGTGCGGCATGCCGGCGTGCTCCCGCGCGAGCTCCTCGGCCGTAATGAAGTGCACGGTCGTGTCGTAGGGCTCGAAGTAGTCGGGCATCGTGACGATGGTCTCGCGGATCGCGGACTCGTCGGCTCCCGCTTCAAGCACCACAAAGCACTCGCGATCGTGCTTTTCGCGCGTGCTGAGCTCGGGATTCTCGCCGGCGCGCACCCGCTCAATCGCGTCCTCACTCGGCAGCGTGTACTGGACGGCACCCGCGACGCCGGGGATTCGGCGCAGCGCGTCTGAGTGCCCCTGGCTGAGCCCGCGCCCCCAGAAGGTGTAGCTCTTGCCCTGCGGCAGGATCGCCTCGCCGAAGAGGCGGTTGATGGAGAAGAGCCCCGGATCCCACCCTGTCGAGATGATCGCCACGTTGCCGCCCGCGCTCGCCGCAGCGTCGACCGTGGCGAAGTGCTCGGGCACCTTCGCGTGGGTGTCAAAGCTGTCGACGACGGTGAACTTCTCAGCCAGCTCGGGCGTCTGTTCGGGCAGGTCACTCTTCGACCCACCGCAGAGAATGAGTACGTCGATCCGGTCGGCAAAGCTCTCGAGATCTGCAAGCGCGTACACGGCGGTCGCGGGGTCAGCTACCGTCACCGACAACGGGTCGCGCCGACTGAACACACCGACAAGTTCGAGGTCGGGGTTCAGGCCAATTGAGGTTTCCACGCCGCGGCCAAGGTTGCCGTAGCCGACGATGCCGATGCGTATGCGCTCTGTCATGGTCAGTTTCCTCCTGCCGCGGAAGCTCGTACCCGCGACATTCCCATGGTAGAGGTCGCGCGCTGCTGCGTGGGGTGCGCGTCGAAGTGTTACCGGGCCTCGGGCGGCAGCACGACCGGGCCGGGGCCGCCCAGCCGTTCAGCGAAGCGCTCGAGAAAGCCCTTCACGGTTTCGAGTTCGCTCACCGTGAGCCCGCCGTTCACGGAGTGGATGATCTCGGTGCCGAAATTAATGAGCGTGGCATATGCCTCTTTGCCGGCCTCTGTGAGCGTCACGTACACCGAGCGCCGATCATCGTTGGCGACCTCGCTCTCCACGATGCCCGCGGTACGCAACCGGGTCAGCGACTTCGAGAGGCTCGGCCTGCTCACGCTCAGTTGCTCGGCGAGATCACCCGGGCGCATGTCATCGGTCCGGGCACCGAGGATATAGATGATGCGGATCTCGCTGTCCTCGATGCTGAGCCCGAGCCGCTTGGCGATGTGGCCCTCGAGCGGGGTGGCTCCCCACTGGCGGGCGACAGTCGCAAACGCTCCCAGCATTTGCCGTTCGATGTCACGCGTCCGTGCCGCCATATTCTGCAGTCTATATAGGTTGTGCACAATAGATCCAGTTTTTGTTTCGTAGAGCGCGATAGACTTTCGGAAACCCCTTCAGGCACCAGAGCCGATCCACGATCGACTCGCTCACGCGGTGCCGTCCACATCGAACCCGACTTGAGCGCGAAATCTTGCGTATCTCGTCGAGAAAACGGAGCCCCCGTCATGAACGCGATCCCCGACAAGCCAGCACTTGAGGGACTCGAATCAAAATGGGGGGCGATCTGGGAAGAGACGGGCACCTACGCGTTTGAACGCGCCGGCGCAAGCCGCGAGGACGTCTACTCGATCGACACTCCCCCGCCGACCGCCTCGGGTTCGCTGCACGTCGGCCACGTGTTCTCCTACACCCACACCGACACCGTAGCCCGCTACAAGCGCATGAACGGCAAGCGGGTGTTCTACCCGATGGGCTGGGACGACAACGGCCTGCCCACCGAGCGTCGCGTGCAGAACTACTACGGTGTGCGCTGCGATCCCTCGCTCCCCTTCGAGCCCGACTTTGTGCCGCCGCACGACGGCACGAGCGGCAAGACCATCAAGCCCGGCGATCAGGTCGCAGTCTCGCGTCGCAACTTCATCGACCTCTGCGAGGAGCTCACCGTCGAAGACGAGAAGCAGTTCGAGGCGCTGTGGCGCACACTCGGCCTCTCCGTCGACTGGAAGCAGAGCTACCGCACCATCGGCCAGGAGTCGCTCCGCGCATCGCAGCTCGCGTTCGTGCGCAACATTGCCCGCGGCGAGGCCTACCAGGCGCAGGCCCCCACGCTCTGGGACGTGACCTTCCGCACCGCTGTCGCGCAGGCAGAGCTCGAGGATCGCGAGCAGCCGAGCGCCTACCACACGCTCTCGTTCCATCGCACCGACGGTGGCGACGACATCCTGATCGACACGACCAGGCCCGAGCTACTCGCCGCCTGTGTCGCACTCGTTGCGCACCCCGACGATGAGCGCTACCAGCCGCTCTTCGGCAAGACCGTCACGACTCCGATCTTCGGCGTCGAGGTTCCCGTGGTGGCACACCACCTCGCCCAGCAGGACAAGGGCACTGGCATCGCCATGGTCTGCACCTTCGGCGACGTCACCGACGTCATCTGGTGGCGCGAACTCGACCTGCCGAACCGCGCGATCCTCGGCTTCGACGGCCGCATCATCTCGGAAGCGCCCGAGGCGATCACCTCGGACGCTGGACGCGAGGCCTTCGCGCAGATCGCCGGAAAGACCGTCTTCAGCGCAAAGCAGACGATGGTCGAGCTGCTCCAGGCATCCGGTGAGCTCACTGGCGAGATCCGCAAGATCAACCACCAGGTGAAGTTCTTCGAGAAGGGCGACAAGCCCCTCGAGATCGTCTCCACGCGTCAGTGGTACATCAAGAACGGCGCCCGTGACGAGGCACTCCGCGAGCGCCTCCTCGCGCACGGCAAGGAGCTCGAGTGGCACCCCGACTTCATGCGCGTGCGCTACGAGAACTGGGTTGAGGGCCTCTCGGGTGACTGGCTGATCTCGCGCCAGCGCTTCTTCGGCGTGCCGATCCCCGTCTGGTACCCCCTCGACGCTGACGGCAACCCCGTGTTCGACAAGCCGATCGTGCCCGGCGAGGATCAGCTCCCGGTGGACCCGTCGAGCGACACCCCGGCCGGCTTCACGGCCGAGCAGCGCGGCGTGCCGGGTGGCTTCCAGGGCGAGGTCGACGTGATGGACACCTGGGCGACCTCGTCGCTCACGCCGCAGCTCGCGGGCGGCTGGGAGCGCGACCAGGATCTCTACGACCTCGTGTACCCGTTCGACCTGCGCCCGCAGGGCCAGGACATCATCCGTACCTGGCTGTTCTCGACCCTGCTGCGCTCCGAGCTCGAGTCGGGCACGCTGCCATGGAAGCATGCCGGCATCTCCGGCTGGATCCTCGACCCCGACCGGAAGAAGATGTCGAAGTCGAAGGGCAACGTCGTGACGCCGGCCGGCATGCTCGACCAGCACGGCTCAGACGCGGTGCGCTACTGGGCAGCATCGGCGAAGCTCGGCACCGACGCTTCGTTCGACCCGCAGAACCCGACGCAGATCAAGATCGGTCGCCGCCTCGCGATCAAGCTCCTGAACGCGGCGAAGTTCACGCTCTCGTTCGACGCGAGCGGCGCAGGCTCGGTCACCGAAGCGCTCGACCGCTCGATGCTGGCCTCGCTCGCACGCGTCGTCGAAGATTCGACGCGCGCATTCGAGTCCTACGATCACCAGCGTGCACTCGAGCACACCGAGTCGTTCTTCTGGACCTTCTGCGACGACTACCTCGAGCTCGTCAAGGAGCGCGCCCACAACGGTACCGGCCAGATCCAGGCCTCCGCCGTCACCGCGCTGCGAACCGCTCTCTCGACGTTCGTGCGCCTGTTCGCGCCGTTCCTGCCGTACGCCACCGAAGAGGTGTGGTCGTGGTTCCAGGAGGGTTCCGTGCACCAGGCCGCATGGCCGGTTGCCTCCGAGCTCACCTCGCTCGCGGGTGACGACGCTGACGCAGGGCTCCTCGACCTCGTCGGCAACGCCCTCATCGGCGTTCGCGGCGCGAAGACCGACGCGAAGGTCTCGATGCGGACCAACGTCACGCTCGCCGTGGTGCACGCGCCCGCTGCAGACGTCGCCAGGCTCGAGCTCGCCGCGAGCGATCTCTCGGACGTGGGGCGCATCACCGAGCTGCGGATCGAGCCCGCCGAGGTGACCGAGGTCACCGTCGCCGAGATCACGGTCGAGACGGCCGAGTAGAACAGCAGCGGGGCCCGGGAGTTTTCCCGGGCCCCGCTTCGTAGCCGCTGTATATGGCGGAGCGTGAGGTACGTGCAGTAGGAGAGGACGAGCACATGCAACTTGGTTCGCGTTGGCAGGCGGGTGAGGCACCGCACTCCGCGGTTCCTGCGACACTGCACGCCGCCATTGAGGGTGCGGAAACCCGGCTCGTTGCTGGGAGTCCTGCGAGCGGTGGCGGCGCTGGGGCGCACGCATCGAGCGGCGCGTCTTGGACGCTCACGTGGCTCGAGGGTCGCCCGCGCGTGGAACTGCTCGATGCCTCCCGCGAGGTGCTCGCGGATATCAGCATTGATGCCGACGGCAACGTCGTCGCGGCCGCCATTGGCACTGCTCGTCCGGGCGCGGGTGCCGGGGCTGGCGGCGGTTCTGGCCCTGACGGTAGCTCTGGCTCTGGCTCTGGCTCTGGCTCTGGCTCTGGCTCTGGCTCTGGCTCTGGCAAAGCGTATGATGACGAAGACGACGACGATTGGCTGAGCTAACATGACCCGCACTCCCCGCGCCACCGCGAGCCTTGCTGCGCTCGCCCTGCTTCTCGTGCCCCTGTCTGCGTGCGCGGCCGAGCCGGGCACGGAACGTCCCGACGGAACCGACCTCACTGAGAAGGTCGAGCCGGAGGGCGGAAGCTGGCCCGAGGAAAACCCTGAGGAAGTGTTCGAGAAGTCAGCAGAGCTTCCCGCTGACTTCCCCGCCGAGTTCGTGGTTCCCGAGAGCGCGCTCGTTGACGATGCGGGCTCGCGCGGTCCCGGCGTCTGGTTTGTTGTCTTCAAGGCCTCGGACGACGCGAGCGCAGCGCTGCTTTGGGACGAGATAGTCTCGGCCGGCGGGTTCACCGTTGGCGACGAGACCGAAACCGGCGATGGCGGCCGCTCCGCAACGCTGAGCGTGCCCGCCCTTGAGGTGACAGCGGTGACCCTGCCGGCGGACGACGGGGCGGTTCTGTTGAGCTACGACCTCGTGTCGGTGGGAAGCTAAATCGAGCAGGGTTGGGACGATGAGGCTCGTCTTCACTACCCCGTTTCAGCGAAACTGAGGCTTAGCTCAGCACATACCGCCGCAAATGGCACAGAGAAGATGAAGCTCGAGGCTGCGAGACCGCATCCCTTACCACTCCCGATCAGCCGTGCGCATCTGCTCTCATCCCTGCTCTGGGAGCCCTGTTCTTCCGAGTCGACGTACTCTAGGCGAATCCGGCTCGCCACAGTTTTGGAGCGCTCCCCTGGCTCACTGTGCCACGCGCTCGGCATCCTCACTGCACGGTTTGTTCAGATTGCGACCGCGTCGCCCTGCGTCGCCCTGCGTCCGCGCTGCCAAGGCGAGGGCCACTCACCACCAGGTGGAGTCGCCGCGTGCAGGCTTCACTGCTGGACGCTATTGAGTGCGGGCTGACGCGGCCGCTTCGCGCCCTTGCCCTCCAGAAAGGCGGGCCCGGGCGGAACACGTTCTGGAACTCCAACGGCCGGACACACGCCTCCGCAGGAGGAGCCTTCAGGTAGTTCCCGCTGCGGAGGTACACC
>NZ_JBLUNZ020000041.1:0-44187 GCF_048061935.2 Leucobacter sp. BZR 635
GATCTCGATATCGGAGGCCTGGCCGTGGCCGCCCTGTCCGCTCGAGGGCTGGTGGATGAGCACGCGGGCGTTCGGGAGCGCAAGGCGCTTGCCCGGCGAACCGCCGGCGAGCAGCACGGCTGCAGCAGAGGCCGCCTGGCCCAGGCACACAGTCTGCACGTGCGGGCGCACGTACTGCATCGTGTCGTAGATCGCAGTCATCGCGGTGAACGAGCCACCGGGTGAGTTGATGTACATGGTGATGTCGCGCTCAGGATCCTGGCTCTCGAGCACGAGCAGCTGCGCCATCACATCGTCAGCAGACGCATCGTCAACCTGGACGCCCAGGAAGATGATGCGGTCTTCGAAGAGCTTCGCGTAGGGATCCTGACGCTTGAAGCCGTAAGCGGTGCGCTCCTCAAAGGTGGGGAGCACGTAGCGGGAGTCAGGCATCTGCAGGCCCTGGCCGCCGCCCTGTGGCATGTGGAGATTCGTCATGTGGTGTTTTCCTATCGACTACTTGCTCGTGCCGCCGCCGCCGACGACGTCCGTAGCGGTGTCCCTGATGAAATCGACGAAGCCGTACTCCAGCGCCTCTTCGGCCGTGAACCAGCGATCGCGGTCGCCGTCCTCGTTGATCTGCTCGAGGGTCTTGCCGGTCTGCTTCGCGGTGATCTCAGCGAGGCGGTTCTTCATCGAAACGATGAGCTGGGCCTGCGTCTGGATGTCGCTCGCGGTGCCACCGAAGCCGCCGTGCGGCTGGTGCAGCAGCACACGGGCGTTCGGCGTGATGTAGCGCTTGCCCTTGGTGCCTGCGGTGAGCAGGAACTGCCCCATCGAGGCAGCCATGCCGATTCCCACGGTCACGATGTCGTTCGGCACGAAGCTCATCGTGTCGTAAATGGCCATACCGGCTGTAATCGACCCACCGGGTGAGTTGATGTACAGGTAGATATCGGCCTCGGGATCCTCTGCCGCGAGGAGCAAGATCTTTGCGCAGATCTCGTTTGCGTTTTCGTCGCGCACCTCAGAACCGAGCCAGATGATTCGGTCTTTCAGCAGGCGGTCGAACACGCTGTTCACGGGCGACTGTTCAGCCATTCGGCGCTCCATTCGTAAGTTGCTTGATTCGAGCGTACCGAGTGCGAATCACTCGCGCTGGCGTGTTCGCCGTGGGCGTTGCGTGCGGCGCGGAAGTTCGCTGGAAACGAAGAATCCCCGGCCACATGGGCCGGGGATTCTTCAGTCGTGCGGAAGTGGGTTACTTCTCTTCCGCAGCAGCCTTCTTCGCGGCGCGGGTCGCAGCAGCCTTCTTGGCAGCAGCGGAGCGAGCGGCCTTCTTGGCCTCCTCGTCAGCGTCTGCTTCAGGAGCGTCGGCAGCTGCAGCCTTCTTGGCCGGAGCCTTCTTCGCTGCGGGCTTCTCAGCTGCGTCTGCCTTGGCAGCAGCCTTCTTCGCTGGAGCCTTCTTGGGCTTCTCGTCAGCGGCGGGAGCCTCTGCCTCGGGTGCCTCGTCGTCGGTGTCTACCGCGACGAATGCGCCGAGGTCGACAGCCTTGCCGGCCTTATCGGAGACCTTGGTCTTGCCGAGTGCGACAGCGAGTGCCTTGTTGCGGGTAACCTCACCGAGGATGACCTGCAGCTGGTTGCCCTGGCTGATGGCCTGGAGGAACTGCGTGGGCTCCATGCCGTACTGCTGAGCCGACTGGTAGATGTAGTCCGAGAGCTCGGCCTGCGTCGGGGTGACGTTTTCCTGCTCAGCGATCGCGTCGAGCAGGAGTTCCATCTGGATCTGCTTCTCGCTCGCAACGCGAACCTCTGCGCGGTGCTCGTCGTCCTCAAGACGACCCTCACCCTCGAGGTGACGGTGCACTTCTTCCTCAACGAGTTCTTCCGAGATGGGGATCTCGGCCTGCTCGATGAGCGTCTCGGTGAAGAGGTCGCGTGCCTGGCGGCCCTGAGCAAAGACCGAAGCCTGCGAGACCTGCTCCTTGAGGCTCTCGCGGAGCTCAGCGATCGTGTCGAACTCGCTCGCGAGCTGAGCGAACTCGTCGTCAGCCTCGGGAAGCTCGCGCTCCTTCACCGCGGTGAGCGTGAGCTCAACTTCGGCGTCCTGGCCCTCGTACTCGCCGCCGAGCAGCTGCGAGGTGTAGTTCGTGGTCTCACCTGCGGTGAGCGTCTCGACTGCCTCATCGGTGCCCTGCAGCAGGTTGCCTGCGCCGACCTCGTAGGAGACGCCGCTTGCCTGGTCTACCTCGACGCCGTCAACCTTTGCGGTGAGGTCAAGCTCGACGAAGTCGCCGGTCTTTGCGGGGCGGTCGACCGTGACGAGGGTGCCGAAGCGCTCGCGCAGGCTGGTGAGCTCTGCCTCGACTGCGCTTTCGTCGACCTCTGCCTCGTCAACGGTGAGCTCCATGCCGTCGTAGTTCGGCAGGGTGAATTCTGGGCGAACCTCGACCTCGAAGAGGAGAACGAGCTCGCTCTTGGCGTCAGCAGCCTCGGGCATCTTCTCGATGTCTGCGGAGGGGCGGCCCATCGGGCGCACGCCAGCCTCGGCAACAGCCGCCTGGTAGAAGTCATCGAGCGAGTGGTTCACTGCCTCGGAGATGACCGAGTCGCGACCGAAGCGCTGGTCGATGATCTGCGCGGGAGCCTTACCCTTGCGGAAGCCGGGGATCGAAACCTGCTCAGCGATCGACTTGTACGCGTTCTTCAGGTAGGGAGCAAGCTCGTCCTGCGTGACGGTAACGGTCAGCTTTGAGCGGGTCGGTGTGAGCTTCTCAGCTTTCGTCTTCGGCAATTTGGCCTCTCATCGTCGGAATATTGCTGCAATCAGCCTGTGTCGGGCCAAACGACCCTTGTCGGGGCGACAGGATTCGAACCTGCGACCTCCCGCTCCCAAAGCGGGCGCTCTAGCCAAGCTGAGCTACGCCCCGAGACTCTTCGTCTCGCGCTGCGCAGCAAGTGCGCAACCTGACCAATCCTAGTCCAAAGCGCAGCCTTTCAGCACACCGGGCAAGAACTCGGCCGTGTTTCTTCGAAAATTTGGCGGGAAATCAACGATCTTGCCTCGCTCGCCCCGGTTGTAGCGTGTCGCAATCCCGCTGCTGGGCCCCCTTGCCTGTCGCCTGGGTGGCGCATCGCAGCCGCACTGCGCCGGCGCAACTGCGAGCCACGTGAGTAACACCTGGGAGCGATTGACCGATCCCGCTCCCCTCGGTAGCATCTTGACCATGCAGTCAAGTAATGCTTCCTCCGCCCCGACCGACGCGAATTCGGTTCCCCCAGTAGCCGCGACGCCCGACACCGCACCCGTCACACCGCTCTTGCTGCTCGGGGATGCCGGAGCAGTCGGCACATGCGATCTCGAAGGGAACTGCTCCTAATGGCTGGCGAGGCCTTCGGCCAGAGCGCCCCGGCGATGGTGGTCGACATCTGGAGCGACATCGCCTGCCCGTTCTGCTACCTCGGCGATACGCACCTCGCACTAGCGCTCGAGCACTTCCCGCACCGCGCCAACGTCGAGGTGCGCTACCACAGCTACCTCCTCATGCCCGAGCTCGCAGCCGATACCAAGATCGGCATGAACGAGCTGCTGGCATCGAAGCGCGGCATGCCGCCGGAGCAGGCGGCGGCGATGAACTCACAGATCTCCGAGCGGGGCGCGGCCGTTGGCCTCGACTACCGCATGCAAGACGCGATCGCGACGAACACCCGGGCAGCGCACAGGCTCTCACACTTCGCGGCGACACGCGGCAAGCAGCACGAGATGATGATCCGGCTCTTCGAGGCATACTTCTCGGAGGGCCAGTTCGTCGGCGACTACGAGGTGCTTGCCACGCTCGCCGAGGAGGTCGGGCTCGACCGCGCGGAGGCGCTCACCGCGCTCGAGACCGGCGCGCACGAGGCCGAGGTCGACGCGGATCTCGCGCAGGCACAACAGCTCCAGATCACCGGCGTGCCCTTCTTCGTGTTCGACGGAAAGTACGCGGTCTCTGGCGCCCAGCCTGTCGAGGGCTTCGTGCAGGCACTCGAGACCGCGTGGAGCACGCGCTCCGGCAGCGGCCAGCCAGGGAGCTCCCGCTCAGGGAGCGCTGCCGCGGCGCGATGAGCTCGCGAACTCAGACAGCGACCGCACCGCTGCGCGCGGATGCGCAACGCAACGTCGAGACCATTCGGCGCGCGGCGCTCGACGTTTTCCGCGAGCGCGGACTGGGCACCGCGCTCGACGAGGTCGCCCGCAGCGCGGGGGTGAGTAAGGGCACGATCTATCACCGATTCGGTGGCAGGACCGGGCTTATCGATGCCGTGGTCGAGGAACTCGTTGGGGAGCGGATCGAGGCCATCCTCGCCGAGGTCGGCGCGCTCGCGGCTCCCGGCGAGCGCTTCGAGGGGTACCTCCGCCGCATGTGGCGGTTGCAGTTCGAGGAGCCGGCAGCAAACGACGTACTGTTGCGAAGCCAGCCCGACTCCGCGGCACTCGCCTCGCTGTGCGCACGCGCGAGCGCCTTCGGCTCTGACCTGCTCGCGGCCGCGCAGGCCGACGGCTTCACCCGAGCTGACATCACCCCAGAGGATCTCTACCTCCTCATCTGGGAGCGCGGAATCATCGCCCGCGCTTGCGCCTCCCAGAGCTACGCGGAGTTCGAGCGCCGCTTCGAGTTCGTTCTCGCCGGCCTGCGCAGCTCGGGACATTGAGCTCGCCTCGCACCACAACGCAAAACCCCCTCACCGGAAAGTGAGGGGGTTTTGCACTTGGAGGGGACGGCGGGAATCGAACCAGCATCATCAGCCTGGAAGGCCGACGCTCTACCATTGAGCTACATCCCCGAAGGGGCATACACGGAGGGGATGACGGGAATCGAACCCGCGTAATCAGTTTGGAAGACTGAGGCTCTACCATTGAGCTACATCCCCGGACCACCTGAATGGCCGGACGCTTTACGCGACTCATCGAGCATACTGCATCAACCGCCGCTCGGGCTAACGCCCCGACACATCGGCGCGTCACACCGCGCCGCCTCCCCGGGTCAGCCGGCGGTGGCAGCCCGATGGTTCTCGGTGTACTCGAGGTAGACCTCGGCGTTCACCCTGACCGACTCCCGGTCCGAAGCGGTGAGCTCGCGCACGATGCGCGCGGGCACGCCAGCGACGAGCGAGTGCGGCGGGATCACCATGCCTTGCGGCACGAGCGCGCCTGCCGCGACGAGGGATCCCTCCCCCACGACCGCCTCGTTGAGCACCGTAGCGCTCATGCCGATGAGGCAACCGTTCTCGACGGTGGCGCCGTGCACGACGGCGTTGTGGCCCATCGAGACGTCGTCGCCGATGACTGTCGGCTGGCCGCGGAAGGTGTGGATCACGACGCCGTCCTGCGCGTTCGTGCGCTCGCCGATGCGCACGGCCTCAGAGTCGCCCCGCACGACGGCGTTGTACCAGATGCTCGACCCGGCTCCGATTGTCACATCGCCGACGACGATTGATCCTGGCGCGAGCCACACGCTCTCGTGCAGCTCGGGCGTGCCGTAGGGCTCGACTCCGATGATCTGTCCGTGATGGTTCGTCATGTCCGCTCCTTCGAGGTGGCCTGGAAACAGGACCTAGAAAACACAAGGGCCCTTACTCATAAGAGTAAGGGCCCAGCTGCTCCCCCGGTTGGGCTCGAACCAACGACATCCTGATTAACAGTCAAGCGCTCTGCCAGCTGAGCTACAGGGGATCATTGCCGCAGCAACTCGACTAGCGTACCAAGCCTTTTGGCGCGGTTGCAAATCAGCTGCACACGGCGAGTCTATTCCTCGGCGATCTCGTCGTACGCGGTCGATCGGAGGGCGTCGGCAAGCTTGCGAACGTAGTCGTGTTCAGTGCGTCGGAAGATCGTGTTGATCTCGCCGCGGCCCACGAGCCTGCCCTGCTGCAGCACGACGACCTCTTCTGCGAGCGCCTCGAGCATGCCGATGTCGTGGCTCACGAGCACCATCGACGCGCCCGTGCGCTCGCGGTACCACTTCAGCAACTCGACGATCTTCGGGCGGTTGTTCGCGTCGACCCCCAGCGTCGGCTCATCGACAATGAGGACGCTCGGGTCGAGCATGAGCGAGCGCATCACGGCAACGCGCTGTCGCTGCCCCTTGGAGAGCTCGTACGGGTACTCCTGCAGCTTCGCGAGCGGCAGCGCGACGATGTCCATCATCTCGGCGATGCGCTCCCCGAGCGGCTCGCGGTCGAAGTTCCGCACGCGTTCGGAGATCGGCTCGAACAGAACGTCCCCGACGTTGAGCTCGGGCGTGAGCGTCGCACCCGCATCCTGCGCGAGATGGCCGACATAGGCCGTCAGCCGCGAGCGGCTGCGTCGGGAGAGCCGCTCAAGCGGCACATCAAGCGCTCGCGCGTCGCCGCCGGCGCTCTTGATGCGCGCGTTCTTGTCGCCCTCGGAGCCGCGGCCCGCGAGGTAGCGGGTGAGCGTCGACTTCCCTGAGCCGCTCTCGCCAAGCACCGCGAGCACTCCGCCACGCTTGAGTTCGACAGTCACCCCCTCGATGGCCTGAAAGGCCCGCCCACCCGCGTGCGCGGGATATCGCAGCGAGAGGTCTGAAGTGTAGAGAACCGGGTCTGCCTCGAGGTTTGGATGTGCCACAAACTCACCTTACTAGTCGTGGCGGAGGCCCCGCCTGGCATGTTCAAGGGCAGCGAGCTGTTCTTGCACGCGCCTGGAGGCTTCACTTGTCGAGTCCCCGATGCGCTGCATCCGCGCAAGCAGTTCCTGCTTCAGAGAGACAAGATCCCGATCAAGCAAAGAAATCACGACCTCGCGAGAGTACTCGGGAAGCAGCGCAGGATCCCGCTGCGGCATCGAGGCAATCGCGAGCTCGCGCACGAGCCCCTGGTGGCTCGGCGGCGTCGCCTCGAGGATCGATTCGATCCAATCCCCTCCCAGGCTCGGGAGCGCCGTCTGGAGCGCGTCACGCACGAGTTTGAGATTCGGCTCGGTGACCTGTGCCGTGACGGCCTGCGAGAGCAGCTCCGGGCCGACTGCGGGCCCCTGCTGGATCATCGCCATGATCGCGTCGCGTTCGAGCCACACGGCGGGATCCTGCCGCAGCGTCGCCAGCGACGCCTTCGGGGGCTCGGGGGCGCGATCGAGCTCTGGTCCGCCGCCGAAGCCCCCGGCCTCGCCTGGCCCACCGAACTCCGGCTCAGCCGGCGCCTGCCGGGTGTTGCGCACCGCGTGCTGCACCTCGCGCAGATCGAGCCCAAGCATTCGCGCGAGCTCACGGGTGTAGCCGGGACGCATCCCCGGATCTTTAATGCCGGCGACGATCGGCGCAGCCTGCCGGAGTGCCGAGACGCGGCCCTCGACCGAGTTCAGGTCGAAGCGTGCGATCGCCTGCTTGAGCGCGAACTCGAACAGTGGCACCTTCTTATCGAAGAGCTCACGGACGGCCTCATCACCCTTGTGCAGCCGCAGGTCGGCGGGATCGTAGCCGTCGGGCGCGATCGCCGCGTAGGTCTGTGCGGTGAAGCGCTGCTCCTCGCCGAACGCGCGCAGCGCGGCCTTCTGCCCCGCCTCGTCCGGGTCGAAGGTGAAGATCACCTCGGCCGCGGCGTCGTCGCCCATGACGCGGCGCAGCATCGAGATGTGGTCTTTACCAAAGGCCGTGCCACACGTCGCAATCGCGTCTTCGACGCCCGCGAGGTGGCAGGCCATCACATCGGTGTAGCCCTCGACAATCACGGCGCGGCGGCCGCGGGAGATCGACTTCTTCGCGAGATCGAGCCCGTAGAGCACCCGGGACTTGTGGTAGACCGGCGTCTCGGGCGTGTTCAGGTACTTGGGCCCGTTGTCGTCGTCGTAGAGCTTGCGCGCACCGAAGCCGAGCGTCTGCCCGCTTGTATCGCGAATGGGCCACACCACGCGGCCCCTGAAGCGGTCGTAGACGCCGCGCTGGCCCTCGGAGACCAGGCCGGCCTGCACGAGCTCCTGCGGGGTGTAGCCGAGCTTCCGAAGGTGGCCGGTGAGCGCGTCCCAGCCGCGCGGGGCGTAGCCGACGCCGAAGAGCTCCCAGGAGGCCTCGTCGAAGCCACGCTGGGCGAGGAAGGTGCGGGCGGTGAGTGCCTCTTCGCCCATGAGCTGGCCACGGTAGAACTCGCTCGCCGCCTGGTTCGCGGCGAGCAGGCGAGCCCGGTTCGGGCCGTCCTCGCGCCGCTCGAAGCCCTCTTCGTAGGTGAGCACATAGTTGATGCGCGCAGCGAGTCGCTCGACCGACTCGGCGAAGGAGAGGTGATCCATCTTCTGCACGAAGCTGATCGAGTCGCCGGACTCGCCGCAGCCGAAGCAGTGGAAGTAGCCGAGTGTGGGGCGCACGTGAAAACTCGGGCTACGCTCGTCGTGGAAGGGGCAGAGGCCCTTCATCGAGTCGATGCCGGCGCTCTTCAGCGCAACGTAATCGCCGACGAGGTCGCCGATGTTTGTGCGCCGCTTCACTTCCTCGACGTCACTCGCCTTAATCCGCCCCGCCATGGTGCCCAGTCTACTCGGCGCGGGCCGGCTGAGCCGGGCGCGTCACACCAACGGGATTTCGCAGAGCCTGCGGTGCCAGGCAATCGCCGACTGGTCGGTGAGCGAGGCGACCTGATCCACGATCACGCGCTTCGCTGCAGCCTCATCGTGCGCCTGCGCAAAGTCGGCCTGGAACGCCGGCTCAAGATCCGCGTCCTGCGTCGCCCAGAGGGTCTCCAGCAGCTCGGTCAGCAGCTCGCGCTGCCGGCGATACGTCGGCTGCCGCCGCCCGCTCGCCATCACAAACGCCGCGACAATGCCCTTGAGCACCGCGATCTCGGCGTGGATCTCCTGCGGCACCACGAGGCTCGCGCCGTAGCGGGTGAGCTGGGCGCGGTCGGCCGAGGCCATCGTGGCGGCAATCGCGGCCCTGGCGAAGTGCCCGATCATGTCGCTCGTGAAGTTCTTGAGCTGCGCCTGGTGCTGGCGCGAGCCGTCCCAGCGGGTGAGCCAGTTCGGCGTCGCGGCGATGCGGTCGTAGGCCTGCGAGAGCTCGTCGAGCGTGAAGTCTCCGCCCGCCCACTCGGCGACGTCGGCGATGAGCGAGTCGTGGCCGGAGCGGCTGGTGAGGATCAGCGGGTCGATGTGGTCACTGACGATCGCGTCCTCGAAATCGTGCACCGAATACGCGATGTCGTCGGAGAGATCCATCGTCTGCGCCTCGGCGCACTTCACGCGCGCGGGCGCGCCGTCGCGCATCCAGTGGAACACCTCTGCGTCGTCGGCGTAGTAGCCGAACTTCGCGCTACCCACGGGCGCCTCTTCACGGCTCCACGGGTACTTGCAGCTCGCGTCGAGCGTTGCGCGCGTAAGGTTCAGCCCCGCGCTCGCCCCGTCCTCGGTGAAGCGCTTCGCCTCGAGGCGGGTGAGGATCCGCAGCGTCTGCGCGTTGCCCTCGAAGCCGCCGGCGTCCTTCGCCCACTCGGCGAGCGCGCGCTCGCCGTTATGCCCGAACGGCGGGTGCCCGAGGTCGTGGGTGAGGCAGGCCGCGTCGACCACGTCGCGGTCGAGACCGAGCGACGCGGCGAGCTCGCGACCGATCTGCGCAACCTCGAGCGAGTGCGTCAGCCGGTTGCGGGCGAAGTCGATGCCCGCGGTCGGGCTGAGTACCTGCGTCTTCGCGGCGAGCTTGCGCAGCCCCGAGGAGTGGATCACCCGCGCACGGTCGCGCTCGAAGTCGCTCCGCACGCCGCTGTGGATCTCTGGCACAAAACGCTCGACATCCGCGTCGCGGTACTCGCCGCGGGCGGGCTGGCGTCCGGCGAGCCCCGGGATCCGCACCGCGCTATCCACCGGAGTCGTCCCGCTCAGCCTCAGCGAGCTCGGCGTAGTCGATATGCGCACTGTCGCGCGAGTTCAGCCAGCCGTCGGGGAGCTTCGGCTGCTTCGGGCTGCCAGCGCGGCCGCGCTGCCCCTCGGCGCCGATGCCCGGGTAGGGCAGCGAGGCATCCATGGTCTCGTAGATCTCGTCGAGCTGCTCGAGCGACTCGACCGCGGCCAGTGCGCGGCGGGTGTCGCCGCCGACGCCGTAGCCCTTGTAGTACCAGGCGACGTGCTTGCGAATGTCGCGGCAGGCGCGGGCCTCGTCGCCGTCGAAGAACTCGACGAGCAGCTCGGTGTGGCGGCGCATCGCCTCCATCACGAAGCCGAGACCGGGCTTCGCGATCGCTGCGGTTGCCTCCTCCTGGGTGATCTCGCCCTGCTCGGCCTTGAACGCCGCCGCGAGGTCACCGAACAGCCAGGGGCGACCGAGGCAGCCGCGGCCGACAACGACGCCGTCGCAGCCGGTTTCGTGCACCATCCGGATCGCGTCTTCCGCCGCCCAGATGTCGCCGTTGCCAAGGATCGGCACACTCGTGATCGCCTGCTTGAGCTCAGCGATGGCACCCCAGTCGGCGGTGCCCGAGTAGAACTCGTTGGCCGTGCGGCCGTGCAGCGCAATCGCCGCGACGCCCGCGCCCTCCGCCGCGCGAGCGGCATCGAGGAAGGTGAGGTGATCAGCATCGATGCCCTTGCGCATCTTCATCGTGAGCGGGATATCACCCGCGGCCTTGACCGCGCCCTCGACGATCGCCTGGAATAGGTCGCTCTTCCACGGCAGCGCCGCTCCCCCGCCCTTGCGGGTCACCTTGGGAACCGGGCAGCCGAAGTTCAGGTCGATGTGGTCTGCGAGATCCTCATCGACGAGGAAGCGCACGGCCTCCGCGACGGTCTTCGGATCGACCCCGTACAGCTGGATCGAGCGCGGCGTCTCGCTCTCGTGGTGCTTAATCAGCCGCAGTGACGCCGGCGTGCGTTCGACGAGCGCGCGGCTCGTGATCATCTCGCTCACGTAGAGCCCAGCACCGTACTCGCGGCACAGCCGACGGAAAGCGGTATTCGTAATGCCGGCCATAGGTGCGAGCACGACGGGAACGTCGAGTTCGAGCGGGCCGATCTTCAGGCGGCTGCCTGGCAGCGTGGAGGTAGTCATGACCGGTCTATTCTCGCAGATCCGAGCGCGAACCGGCGCAGCCTGCGCCTAGGCGCGCTTCGGCTTGTCGACCGCGCCCCCGAAGCGGCGATCGCGGTCGTGGTAGATCTGGATCGCCTCCCAGAGGTCGCGCCTCGAAAAGTCGGGCCAGAGCTGGTCGAGAAACACCATCTCAGCGTAGGCGGACTGCCAGAGCATGAAGTTGCTCGTGCGCTGCTCCCCCGAGCTGCGCACGAACAGGTCGACGCCCGGCAGCTCCGGCACGTACAGGTGCTTCTCGATGACGCGCTCCGAGATCCCGTTCGGCGAAAGCCTGCCGGCAGCGACCTCGACCGCGATGCGGCGCATCGCGTCTTGGATCTCCGTGCGGCCGCCGTAGTTCACGCACATCGTGAGCGTGAGCCCAGTGTTCTTCGCCGTGTAGGCCTCGGCGGTCTTCAGCTCTTTGATGACCGAGCCCCAGAGCTTCGGCCGCCGGCCCGCCCAGCGCATGCGCACGTTCCAGGCGTTGAGCTGCTCGCGGCGGCGGCGCAGCACGTCACGGTTGAAGCCCATGAGAAAGCGCACCTCGTCGGGCGAGCGCCGCCAGTTCTCGGTCGAAAACGCGTAGACGCTCAGGTGGGTGACGCCCGCCTGAATCGCGCCCGCGACCACGTCGAGCAGCACCTGCTCGCCCATGCGGTGACCCTCGACGCGCGGGAGGCCCCGCTTGTTCGCCCACCGGCCGTTGCCGTCCATCACAATCGCGACGTGCTTCGGCGATGGGCCAGGAAACGCTGGCGGCTGCTCCCCCGTCCAATCAACAGGAACGAGGGTCTTCGGGTCGAGTGCCATGCTCACAATCCTAGAGCCGCGGCACCGTGAACGAGCGCAGGCCGCGCTCGAGGTGCCACTGCGTGTAGGCCGCGGTGATGCCTGCCGCCTGGCCGCGCTCCCGTTCGCCGTGCTCAAGCGCTTGCTCCCAGTTGCCTGCGAGCAGCGCGCGCAGCAGGTCGATGCTCGCGGGGTCGAGCCGAGGAGATCCCGCGGGCCTGCACACCTCGCAGACGACGCCGCCGAGCTGCACGGCGATCGCCGTGTGCGGGCCCGGGGCACCGCAGCGCACGCAGTCCTCGAAGCCCGGAGTCCAGCCCGCGCTCGCCATTGCCCGCAGCAAATAGCCGTCGCGGACGAGCTCCGGCGGAATCTTGCCGGCAGCGAGCGTGCGGAGCGCGCCGACGAGCAGTGCGTAGAGTTCCCGAGACGGCCCGCCCTCGGCGAGCCTGTCGGCGGTCTCGACCATGACGCTCCCTGCGCGATACCGGTCGTAGTCGGCGGTGATCTGCGGCCCGTACGCGCCAAGCGTGGAGGCCTGCGTGATCGTGTCGAGGGTGCGGCCCTCGTAACACTGGAAGTCGGCGACCATGAACGGTTCGAGCCGTGCCCCGAACTTCGAGGAGGTGCGGCGGACGCCTTTGGCGACGGCCCTGAGCACTCCGCGGTTGCTCGTGAGCAGGGTCACGATGCGGTCGGCCTCACCAAGCTTCTGGGTGCGAAGCACGACACCTTGTTCACGGTAAAGAGGCACGCCCCCATTATCGCGCACGCCCCCGACATCCCGCTGTGCGGGTGTGGTGCATCTATACCGCCCCGAGTGTTCCTCAGTGAGGGTTCTGCGGCCTGTATAAGGCTCGGAAAGGAAAAGTCGGGGCGGATAGGACGCAGCGAGCGCGGCGTCGCCGGAATCGCCGGAGGCCTCAAGTGCCTGGGCCGATGCCCCTCAGGGGGGAGCTGCGGAAGGCACACGGCCAGGGCGCACCAGCTCAACCAGACAGGGGCACGAAGCACAGGCGGCAGTAACAGGGCGCACGCGGCAACGAGCGCTCCCGCGTGGGGCGGAAGCAAGTGGCCCCGGGTCACAGCGCACCAGGGGCTCCAGAGGTCGGCACGCGGCACTCGATTGGTGTGAGCGGTTTCCCCGCGGGTGAGAAGACCCGCGCGAGCACCACCTTCCTGCAAGAGCACCCGATTTCTACGCGAGGAAAGAGGGGGCTCTTGCAGGAAGGTGGTGCTTTTGCGGAGATGCACCGCTGAGGGCGTACAGCACGCTTGCGCCCGTAGGGCAGCTAGGCGCGCGGGCCGCGCCGCGCGCGACCGCCCTTCGCCTCGGCCTCGCGCCAGGCGCGCTGCGCCGGAGTCTCACCCGCGGGGGCCAGGCTCTGCCGCTGCCGGTCGGGCGCGCCACCCCGGCCGAGGTGCCAGGCGTGCACGATCGCGAGCGCAAGGGCATCGGCGGCGTCAGCGGGCCGCGGGGGCGCGGCGAGCCCGAGCAGGCGGGTCACCATGTTCGTGACCTGCGCCTTGTCGGCCGCGCCGTACCCGGTCACCGCCGCCTTCACCTCGTTCGGGGTGTACATCGCGACTGGGATCCCCCGCTCCGCGGCGAGGTACATCACGATGCCACTGATCTGGGCGACGCCCATCACGCTCGGCAGGTTCTGCTGCGCGAAGACGCGCTCAATCGCGATTGCGTCGGGTTTCTCGCCGTCGAACAGCCGCTCGAGCGACGTGCCGAGCTGGTGAAGTCGCGCCGGAAGCTCCGCCCCAGCGGGGCTCGTGAGCACCTCGACGTGTTCGAAGGTGAGTTTTCGGGATCCCTCTGAGGCCACGATGCCGACGCCGAGACGTGTCAGCCCGGGGTCAATTCCGATCACACGCATGACGGCTCCCTTCGGCTGCAAGAGGTTGGCTGTTGGAGACGCGAAGGGCCCGGGGTATTACCCGGGCCCACTCGCGACTACTTACTCGTCGTTCGCGAGCTCAGCCTGGACTGCTTCGGTGAGGTCGAAGTTCGCGTAGACGTTCTGCACGTCGTCGCTGTCTTCAAGCGCATCGATGATGCGGAACACCTTGCGGGCGGTGTCAGCGTCGATCTCGACCTTGAGGTTCGGCACGAACTCGGCCTCGGCCGAGTCGTAGTCGATCCCTGCGTCAACGAGCGCGCCGCGAGCCGCAGCAAGCTCGGAGGCGTCCGTGATGACCTCGAAGGCCTCGCCGTTCGGGGTCGGGTTGACCTCCTCGGCTCCGGCCTCGAGCACCGCCATGAGCACGTCGTCCTCGGTGGTGCCCTCGGTGGGAACCGTGATGACACCCTTGCGCTCAAAGTTGTATGCGACGCTGCCGGGGTCGGCGAGGGTCGCGCCGTTGCGGCTGAGCGCGGTGCGCACCTCAGCTGCCGCGCGGTTCTTGTTGTCGGTGAGGCACTCGACCATCAGGGCGACGCCGTTCGGGCCGTATGCCTCGTACATGGTGCTGAAGTACTCGATCGATTCGCCGGTGAGCCCAGCGCCACGCTTGATCGCGCGGTCGATGTTGTCACCGGGAACCGAGTTCTTCTTCGCCTTGTGCACGGCCTCGGACAGCGCCGGGTTGCCGGCCATGTCGGGCCCGCCGATGCGGGCGGCGACCTCGATCACCTTGATGTACTTGGCAAACGCCTTCGCGCGACGCGAGTCGAGAATTGCCTTCTTGTGCTTAGTGGTTGCCCACTTGGAGTGTCCGGCCACGGGTGCTCCTTCTTCCTACGAGTTCGTACTGTTCGATCCTATTGCCCTGTGCGATTCATGAGCCTGCGGCGCTGCGTGCGCCACGCGCTCACGCGCCGTCGGGAGGATCAGCCCACGCAGCCGCGATGAGGTCGCGGACCTCGCCGAGCAGCTGGGGCATCGCCTTCGTCTGCGCGATGATGGGAAAGAAATTCGAGTCAGAAGCCCAGCGCGGCACGATGTGCTGGTGCAGGTGCGCGGCGACTCCCGCCCCGGCGATCTCGCCTTGGTTCATGCCGAGGTTGAAGCCTGCGCAGTTCAGCGCCCGCCGCGCGGCACGCATACCAGCCTGCGTGAGCGCGCCGATCTCTGCGACCTCCTCGGGCGTCGCATCTTCGTAGCTCGCGAAGTGCCGGTACGGGCAGACAAGCATGTGCCCGCTGTTATACGGGAACAGGTTGAGCAGCACGTACGCGGTCTTGCCGCGGTGCACGATAAGCGCCGAGTTGTCTTCGTGTCGGGTCGCCTCGCAAAACGGGCAGTCGGAGTGATCGGCCTGCTTGTGATCTGACACGTAGGCCATGCGGTGCGGCACCCAGAGGCGCTGCAGCTGGCTGGGTACCCCTACGGTGCCCAGCTCGCCGGGCGCTTCCGCCTGCTCGTCCCCCACGACTACCACCGCGCTACTCCGCCCACGCCGTCGACACCTGCTCGTGGCTCTGGATCGCGGCCGTGATGCGCGCGATCGCCCCGTCGACGGGCACGCCGTTGAGCTGGGTGCCGTCGCGGAAGCGGAAGCTGACCGCGCCCGCGGCGCGATCCTCTTCGCCTGCGATGAGCTGGAACGGCACCTTGAGCTTGGTGTGCGTGCGAATCTTCTTCGGCATGCGGTCGTCGGAGTGATCCACCCGCGCGCGGACACCCGCGGCACGCAGTCGCCCGATGATCTCGTCGAGGTAGTCGCCGTACTCGGCGGCGACCGGGATGCCGACAACCTGCTCGGGGGCAAGCCACACCGGGAAAGCGCCTGCGTAGTGCTCGAGCAGGATCGCGAAGAACCGCTCGATCGAGCCGAGGAGGGCGCGGTGGATCATGATCGGCTGCTTGCGCGTGCCGTCGGCCGCGGCGTACTCGAGCTCGAAGAGCTCGGGCTGGTTGAAGTCGAGCTGCACGGTCGACAGCTGCCAGGTTCGGCCGATGGCGTCGCGCGCCTGCACGGAGATCTTCGGGCCGTAGAAGGCGGCTCCGCCCGGATCTGCGACGAGCTCGAGCCCCGACTCCTCGCCGACCTCGCGGAGCGTCTGCTCGGCGTCGGCCCACTGCTGCTCGGTGCCGACCGACTTCTCGGGGTCGCGCGTCGAAAGCTCAAGGTAGAAGTCGTCGAGGCCGTAGGCGCGCAGCGTGGCAAACACGAACTCGAGCTGCTTCTTCAGCTCGTCCTTCACCTGCTCATCGGTGACGTAGATGTGCGCGTCGTCCTGCGTGAGGCCGCGCACGCGGGTAAGGCCCGAGAGCGTGCCCGACTTCTCGTAGCGGTACACCGTGCCGAACTCGGCGAGGCGCAGCGGCAGCTCGCGGTAGCTGCGGGCGCGCGAGCGGAAGATGAGGTTGTGGAACGGGCAGTTCATGGGCTTCAGGTAGTAATCCTGGCCCTGCTTCGTGACGTTGCCCTCGGCGTCCGTGACCTCGTCGAGGTGCATCGCCGGGAACATGCCGTCCTTGTACCAGTTGAGGTGCTGGCTGGTTTCGAAGAGCGTGCCCTTGGTGATGTGCGGGCTGTTCACGACCTCGTAGTCGTTCTTCAGCAGCTCGCGGCGCATGAAGTCTTCGATTTCGTGGCGGATGATGCCGCCCTTCGGGTGGAAGACCGCGAGGCCCGAGCCGATCTCATCGGGGAACGAGAACAGGTCGAGCTCGACGCCGAGCTTGCGGTGGTCGCGCTTCGCGGCCTCCTCAAGTCGGGTCTGGTATGCGCGCAGCTCGTCCTTGGTGGGCCAGGCGGTGCCGTAGACCCGCTGCAGCATCGGGTTCGCCTCGCTGCCGCGCCAGTACGCGCCGCTCGAGCGCATGAGCGCCCAGCCATTGCCGATCATCTTCGTGTTGGGAAGGTGCGGGCCGCGGCACAGGTCGCTCCACATCACCTCGCCCGTCTTCGGGTCGACGTTGTCGTACACGGTGAGCTCGGCACCGCCGACCTCAACGTTCTCATTGTCGGAGCCTGCGTCAGCGCCGCCCTTGAGTCCGATGAGCTCGAGCTTGTACGGCTCGTTCGCGAGCTCTGCGGTTGCGTCGTCGTCGCTCACGACGCGGCGCACGAATCGCTGGCCCTGCTTGACGATCTTCTGCATCTCTTTTTCGAGCGCCTTGAGATCTTCGGGGGTGAAGGGCTCGCTCGTGTCGAAGTCGTAGTAGAAGCCGTCCGTGATGGGCGGGCCGATGCCAAGCTTCGTCTCGGGGTTCACGCGCTGCACGGCCTGCGCGAGTACGTGCGCGGCCGAGTGGCGGAGAATGCTCAGCCCGTCTTCGGAGTCGATGGTGACCGGCTCCACTGTGTCTGTGTCAGTGACCTCCCACGCGAGATCGCGGAGTTCGCCGTTGACGCGCATAGCGACAACGGAACGGTCAGTGAACAGTGAAAAGCCGTCGGCCACTGCGGTTCCCTTCGGAGACAATATAAAGACTCCGCAATTCTATCGGGTCGCAGTGGCCGGCGGCTCACTGAACAGCAAACGGGCCGATTATGCTCCCGCGCCGCCCGACTTCAGCTGCGCGAGACGCGCGTCGACCTCGCTGAGCGCGCCGAGATCATCGAGCTCGTTGAACTGTGCGTCGAGCGTCGACGCAGCAAGCTCTGCCTGGCCACGCACCATCGCCTCCTGGCGCTTCACCTTCTCCTCGAAACGGCCGAGCTCGCTCGTTGGGTCGAGGACGTCGAGGTTCTTCACCGCGTCCTGCACCTGCGACTGCGCATCGGCGACCTTGCCGCGCGAGACGAGCTCGTCGCGCTTCGCCTGCAGCTGCACGAGCTTCTCGCGCATCACCTGGAGACCGGTCTTGAGCTGGTCGACGACCTGCTGCTGCGCGGTGACGCTCGGCTCGGTCGCGGAAACCTCCTTTTCAAAAGAGATCTGCTTCGAGAGTGCGACGCGTGCAAGGTTGTCGAACTTATCAGCACCAGCGGCGTCACCCGACGTGCGAAGCTTCTCCGCCTGCGCCGAGGCGGCAGCGGCCTTCGAGCCCCACTCGGTGACTGCCTTGCGATCCTCTTCGAGATCAGCTTCCATGAGACGCAGGTTGCCGATGGTCTGGGCGACCGAGCTCTCCGCGTCGGCGATGCTGTTCTTGAAATCGCGCTCCATCTGGTTGAGCATCTTCTCTGGATCCTCGGCGGAGTCCAGGAGCGCGTTGATGTTTGCCTTGGCGAGCTGGGTAATACGGCCAAGGATGGATTGCTTTGCCATGTTGGCTTCCTTTCCTTTTTTCCACCGAATCAGCTCGGAGGAGGTGTTCTCGCTTTCCCGGTCGGGAGGCGAAGTCTTGGGCGCTAGGCGCGCTGGATGAGTAGTGCAGTGAGTGGGGTGCTCATATTAGAAACGTCCGCCTCCCCCGCGGCGTCCGCCACCGCCTCCGCCGCCTCCGAAACCGCCGCCGCCACCGATCGAGCCGCCGCCGTTCCAGCCGCCGGTGAAGCCGCCGTTCGAGCCGCTCCACCCGCCGCCCGAGCGCCCGCCACCGCCGCCGCTCAAGAGGCCGCCGAGAATGCCGCCGAGCACGGCTCCGCCGAAGCTCTCGTTCGATCCCCCGCGGCCTCCGCCGTACCCACCGCCACCGCCGCCGCCCCAGCCGGAGACGTCGTTGACGGCCAGCTGGTAGGCGGCACGCGCGTACTGGGTCGCCTGCTGCGCTGCCTGGTAGGACTGTGCAGGATCCTGCTGTGCGTAGTGCTCAGCGAGCTGCAGTTGGCGCTTGGCCTCTGCGAGCCTGGTGCGCGCGGGGGCCCCGATCGCGCCGCGGCGCGTCTCAATGAACTGCTCTGCTGCGAGCACCTCGCTTCGGGCCGGCACGAGCGCCTCGTCGCGGGCAGCCTCAGCTCGGCGGATCCGCTCCGAGTTCTCGCGGGCCGTTCCGATCGCGGTGTCGATCTGCACGTTTGCGGAGGCCGCAGCGGTGAGTGCGGCAACCGGGTCGCCCTGCGTTCCGTTCGCGAGCACTGCGTTGACCTGGTCCGCCGCCCGCTGCAGCGTGGCCTTATCGGCGTCATTCGCCGTGGGGTACAGCTGCGCGACGACCTGAAGGTCGCCGCGCAGATCGGCAACGGCGGCCTCGAACTGCTGCGCGCTCTCGGCGAGCTCTCCCGCGAGCACATCGGGTGACTGCGCGAGCGTGCGCGCCTGGTCGAGCGCGGCTTCGCCGGCCCGCAGCGACACCGCGGCCGTCGCGGTTTCACCGGCAGCGAGCTCACGCGCGGCGGCCTCGATGCACTCGCCCACGAATACGAGGCGGGCTTCGGCCTCCGCGAGGTTCGCGTCGAGCTGCGCGACGATCGTTGGCGCATAGCTTGCGGCAAGGCCAGCCGCGTTCGCGCGGGCGGTAGCGAGCTGCTCCCGCACCGCGGGCTGCAGCGTCCGGAGCTGCTCCAGTACCTCGGCGCCGCGCTGCTCGACCTCACGAAGCTTGGAGAACGATTCGGTGTGCGAATCAAGGGAGGCCTTTGCCCCCGAGCAGCGTTCGATGATCTCGCTGAGCCAGGCTCGGCGATCCTCTGCTGAATCAGGGATGTTGTCGTCGAGCTTCTGCCGCAGCAGGAAGGCCGCGCGCAGTTGCTCTTTGGCCTCGCGAATTGCGGCCCCGAAGGGCTCCGCGGCGGCCGCGCCGAACTGTGCCTCCGCAAACCCGAGTTCTTGCTCGCTGCTGCGCAGGTCGTCGTCGACGCGCACGAGCAGCGCGCTCGCCTGCGCCTCGAGCTCTTCGAGCGTGGCAAGCGGTTCGCCAGCGGCGTCGCGGGCGGCGGCTTCACGATCCTTCTTTCGCTTGCGGGCGATGGTGACGCCGGCAGCGACTCCCCCGACGACGACAATGCCGCCGACCACGGCAACCGCGACCCCAGTGCCGTTCGAATCGGGGTTCAGTACGGTCTCCTCTATCCCGGTGAGTGTCGCACCGACCACGCCCTTCCAGTCGCCTGCCTTGAGCGCGGGCCGCACGTAGTCGCTCGTGAGCTTGTCGTACTGCGCGTCGCTGATGAGCGCTTCGGCCGCGTTGAGGTCGAAGAGCCGATCATCAACCGCGACGCTCAACAGCACGCCGTCGTCGCCGAGGAAGTTCTTCTGCGCGGTTGCGGCGCCCCACTCTTCGGGATCAGCCGGCGAGTCGAAGGTGTCGACATAGACAACGAAGAGCTGCACGCCGTGTTCGGTCGCAAACTCTTGGACCTCAGTTTCGAGCTTCGCGACGTCTGAGCCGAGGACGCCGTCGCTCGTGCCGTCCAACACGTACTTGCCGCCGAAGGCTGGCGGGGGTGTCGCAGTCGCTGCTGCGGGAGCGATCCATGCCAGCGCCGCAACAGCAGCCAACCCGAGAAACGTTACGACCCGCTTCATTCGCGATCCCCTTATCTACCAGACCGCGCGAATGCCCGCACGACTCCGTTAGCCACAGTTTAGGAGTGCACCGCCTGCATTGCCAGAGAATTCAATGAGTTTGGCATGGATGGAATCCGTGACGCGCCCAGGGCAGCCCCACCGCGCGGCACCCCTCGCCTTCCTTCCTTCCTTCCCCCACCCCCTGCCGCTCAAAGGGCATGCTTTCGGCGAGGTTATGGGTGATCGCGCGCAAAACACCCCTGACTTCGCGGAGGAGATGCCCGTTGAGCGATTAAGTCGAGGGGTGGAGTGAAGAGCCTCGCGTCGGAATAGTGTCTGGAATGCAAAAACCCCCGGCAGAACCGGGGGTTTTTCTCTGTGCGCGATACTGGGATCGAACCAGTGACCTCTTCCGTGTCAGGGAAGCGCGCTACCGCTGCGCCAATCGCGCCTAGAAAGGCTATTCAATTATGTCTTTCGAGGTGGCGACGGGATTCGAACCCGTGTATACGGCTTTGCAGGCCGCTGCCTCGCCTCTCGGCCACGCCACCGTATGTTGTTTGCCACCAGAAAGCGGCCGAGATTACTCTCGGCCACTAGAGCGGATGACGAGATTCGAACTCGCGACCCCAACCTTGGCAAGGTTGTGCGCTACCAGCTGCGCCACATCCGCATTTTCGCCGCCGTGTTGGCGACGTGTATAACTTTATACAGGCCGGGGCCCAGGCGCAAATTCGGCCCCCACCTCCGGGCGTGGCGCGGCTTCGTTACCTGTTGGAAACGTGTCGTCCAGTGTGTTTTCGAATCCCGAAGATACGATTGCCTGCATGGGATCGACTGTGGGCAAACGCATCGCACAAGGGGTTGCCGTAACGCTTGCCCTCGCAGTTGCTGCAGGGGGGCTCATTGCGTACTCGTACCGCGGCGATATCCAAGACCACTTCCTCGCAACGTCGTTCGAGCCGTCAGATCGCATCGAGCAGCTCCGCGATGAGATCCAGCTCAATGCGAGCGGGGATCGCGTCTTCCTCGCTTCCCAGCCCACGATCGGCGGCCGCGCCGATTTCAATCGCTGGTGCGCTGGCGTCGACCACACTGAAGAGGGACACGTGCTCGGCTGCTTCGCCGAGCGGCGGATCCGGCTCTTCGAGGTCACAGACGAACGCCTCACGGGAGTTGTCGAGACGACGGCCGCGCATGAGCTCCTGCACGCGACGTGGGTTCGCCTCAGCCAGGACGAACGCGCAGAGCTCTCGCGACAGCTCATCGCCGAGTATGAGAAGACTGCAGCTGCCGATGCTGCGTTCAAGCAGCGAATGAGCGTCTACGAAACCCTTTCAAGCTCGGCGTTCGCGAACGAGCTGCACTCAGTCTTTGGCACGGAGGTGCGCGACGTCTCCCCCGCCCTCGAAGAGCACTACGCACGCTGGTTCACTGATCGCTCCGCGATCGTGTCGTGGTACGAGGGCTACCACGGTGTTTTCACCGAGCTCAAGGCCGAAGCTGAGCGTCTCAGCATAGAACTCGAAAACCTGCGGGCCGACGTCGAGGCGCGCAGCGCGGACTACGACGCCGCCGTGCAACAGTTCAACGCCGACGCCGCCGAGTTCAAGCAGCGCAACGAACGATACGAGTTCTCGGGCAACAAGGCCCTCTTCGACTCGATTCGCGGAGAGCTGCTCGAGCGCCAAGCTGAACTCGACGCGATTCGTCAGGGAATTCAGGCCGACACTGACCGCTTCAACGAACTTCGAGCAGAACTCGTCGAACTCAATGATGTCAGCCTCGAACTCAACGATGTCTTGGACAGCACACTGACAGAGCCGACGACGCCGGTCGAAGAGGCCTAGCGGGGGCGACACCCGAGCACCGCCTCGCGGGGCTCGCCGGAGCCCCACCGATGTGCAACCGACCTGCACAATGTGTATGCTTATCGAGTCGCAGCAGCATCTGCAAAGAGGGCGTTTGGCGCAGTTGGTAGCGCGCTTCCTTCACACGGAAGAGGTCGTCAGTTCGAGTCTGGCATCGCCCACCAAGAGAACCCCCGGGAAACCCCGGGGGTTCTTGCGTTAAGGCCAGTTCGCGGCTACGAGCCACAGGTCCCAGCGCTGGACGCCTTCCAGGTTTTCTCGTTGCAATTGCTGGAAGGCCCACCCACTTTTCGCGGCGAGCGAGGCCTGCCGCAGCGGGGTCAAACCCCAAGTCGCTCCCTCACTCAAACGGTCCTCACTGCGCCGCTGTGCCGCTGTGCCGCTGTGCCGCTGTGCCGCTGTGCCGCTGTGCCGCTGTGCCGCTGTGCCGCTGTGCCGCTGTGCCATCGTGCCATCGTGGCTGCTTCCGTCGGGTCATAAGGACACGAATGCGAGCACAAACACCACGTGCATCACAGGAAAACGCCAACTTCGAAAACGTTTCAGGCAATGATCAGCACCCGCAGCAGCTCGGAGAGTCTCGTCCCTTCCTACTTCGTGTAGCCAGGTCATTCCATAGCTCAGAGCTGCACCGTCCTGCTCTCGATCTGGGTCACCTTCCGAAAGTTGAGGGCGACTATGAGGCAAGCGAAACTCGGCGAGAAGCACTGCCACTTGGGGAGACAAATGTGCCTGAATTGTCAGCAGCTCGGGCCCCACTGCCCAGAATCATCACGTTCGCTCTCTTCGTGGCGCTAGCAACAGCACTGTGCCCAGTGAGGTTGAGGGGTCATATTCGCCCCAGAAAACGCGCACCATTTGCACTGTAGGCAGGCGCGAAGTAGGGCCGGATACTTCCGGCTATCCGACCGTTCCAAAGCAAAACACATCCTTGATTAATAGCGAAAACATAGGTAAAACTGTGTGTGAAACCGGCTTGTTTCGGTGAATTAGATGGATTCTGTCGTGGACACAAAGGAGTGAATATTGCGTAATCTCATTAGGCTCGGGGCTGCAACTCTTGCTGCGGGTCTCATAGGGAGCACCTTCGCAGTTCCCGCATACGCGACTCAAGCAACTGCCTCAGACAGGTGCATGGGTTCACCATTTGATAACACAGATGCCGCCGCTACCACGCGATTAGTGACGAAGTCGGTTGACGACGCACTCGAGGGCAGTTTTTCGTGGGCTGTCGAAGAGTCGCTCGTTGACGAGGGAACTAGCGTCATCGAGTTCGCACCCAACCTGGTTGTCGAAGTACAGGCCACTGAAACACTCATGGGCGACATCGTGCTTCGAAGCCAAGATCCTGCCCAACCTGCAGAACTGGTAAATGTCAGCTCGAGTGGCCTCTTCGTCATTGACGGTCTCGACGCGAAGCCCGTAGAAATCAGTAATCTCACCCTCCGCGCTGGAGCCCCGGAGGCCTCTGGTGTCATCATCCGCGGTGAAATGTGCTCCGTGCTGCTGGATACTGTAACCATTGAAGGATTCTCAGACCACGGGGTAGACGTGATCGCCATGTCCGAGTTTGAGAGCCTGACAGTTCAGAATTCCACGGTTCGTGGCATGAAACATCCGCTCAGCACTCGCTATGGAGCCATCAACCTCGACTCCGACCACTCGATAAACCCGAGGGTTCGCGTCACGGGTAGCGAGTTCCTCGAAAACGAGATGACAGGCTTCGCGGCTGCGGCACCGCTTCGCGGGACGGCCGAACGACCGCTGTCGGTTGAGTTTCGTGACAGCGTGTTCAGGGACAACACTGCCAAAGGGTATGCGAGCGCAGGCGGTGTGAGCATTGCGCAAGCTGAGTTGCGCGAACATACCGGCGCTGGCGCGCTACCGGAAGCGGCTTTCATCATCGACAACACCACGTTCTTGCGCAACTCCGCGCCTAAAACTGGCGCATTTCACATTGAAACTCTGAGCAAGGATGAGGAGATTGCCGGGCCACCTACCCACGTGAGTGTTTCCAACAGCAGTTTCATCGACAACGAAGCCGAATGGCCGGACAATCTCGAGTCCCACCCCGCGTACACCAGCAAGCACATCACCATCGGTGAACCAGTCATACATCTGTCCTCCGCGGATTTCACGACCCTCGCCGTAGCGAACTCCACGTTCTCAGGTGTAGATGACGGGCATGAAGGCTCGATTGGTTTCGGCTGGTTTAGTGGCTCAGTCGAACTTGATCATGTCACTCTCGTAGGACCTGGACTCCAGTTTGGGTATGTGGACGAAGAGACAAGTTCGGTCAGCTTGCGAAGCTCGGTATTCGATACCGGAAGCGCCAGCGCTATTTCAGCGCGCACTGATTTCGAAGAAGAGCTTGAGAACCTCCGGATTGAGGATTCACACTCCGCATTCACGACCGAGGCATTTTTCGCCGCGTCTGGAGCTGATCGGATAGTCGCATCGTCTGCAGAGTTCCAACTTGGCGACGTGCGTTTCGACTTAGGTTCGACTCCGGTGTTTCTCCCAGCAGAGACATCGGTGCTTGTCGACAAAGCAGCCCACGGTGTCCTCGGGCTAGATCAGCGAGGCGTGACGCGCCCGCAAGGCCCCGCTCCCGATATTGGCTCGGTGGAAGTTGTACCTTCCCCAATCGGCGAACTCGGAACGATCACGATGGGTGGCGATCAGCGCACCACGGCCGGAGATCCTATGACGTTTACGGTAAGCCGCGAGCTTCCCGAGAACGGCCTCACGGAGCCGGCACGCGTGCGGGTGCGCACTGCGGACGGGTCAGCTATTGCGGGGACGCACTATGCGCCGCTCGACACCATTCTTGTTTGGGAAGCAGGCGATGCTGCAGACAAGCACGTCACGGTAGTTTCACTGCCCGCCGAGGCGAACACCACAGCCTCATCGCGGGACTTCAGAATCGAAGTGGAGATCATCGAAGACTCTGCAGTTCTCGGTGCCCGGGTGGCGGCGACGGGGACAATCGTCGTCGAAGACGGCACACCCGAGAAGCCCGATCCCGAGGACGGCAAGGACCCCGAGGAGATCGAAGATCCCGGTACCGATAAGCACCCCAGCGACGATAAGACCGACCAGGGCCTCGCGCATTCGGGCCAAAGCGACCCCCTGCTGGCGTGGGTTCTCGGCTGCGGACTCTTGACCGTTGGTGTCGCTGCGAGCTTGACCCGCCGCCAAGCGCGACAGTAAACCTTCGCCTGCCAATCAGCCCCGTTGGCGGGGCTGCGAGCACTGCGAACGCCTCAGCACCATCTCCCACTTGGTGCTGAGGCGTTCGCACTTGCACGGATCTCGGGGCAGCAACCAGTCGCAGGTGTGTATCAGCTCTTCCGATCTCTGCGCCCGCCAGAGGTCGACACGGAGTGTGCCGTCTGCGAACTGAGAGCGCTGCCACAAGCGGAAACATCGTCTCAGCAACACTCGCAGGAGGCGGCCGGCTGCGACGGTGCCGAGGTTTCGCCGAACGACGCCAAGGAGCCGTCCTCCCCTAGACACCGCGCAACACCTCACCTATGCTTTCCATATGGAAAGTGCATCCGACACGGCAAGCGCATCTGCGCAGCTCGAGGAGATCGCCAGGATCCAGCGCGACGCGCAGGGCCGATCCCCGGCCCGCGGCTACTGGCTCCTGCAACTCTGGTCAGCAGTCATCGTCGCCGGGTATCTCGGCGCGTATCTCCTCATGCACGGCGGGTTCACCGCCACGGAAGTCAGCAACCGCGACGGCGGCTACGCCACACCCTGGACATTCGTCGTGCTCGTGCTCACGTTCTCCTCCCTTGCGAGCGGGGTACGCGAGCGCTTCAGCGTCCAGTCCAGGCAACCGCTGCTTCAGCGTCTCGTCAACGTTGTCGGGATTCTCGGATTCGCGGCGCTCCTCGCACTGAGTTTCGCGGATATCAGCTACCCGAACTGGCTCAACGCAGCGCTCCCCCTCGCCATGCTCGTCGGTCTCGGTGCAAGGCCGCTCCGCAAACTCATCACCGTGCCACGCGACCCAGCGGAGGTGTGGGGCAACGCTCCGCTGCCTGCGCCGGTGAGGATCACCACAGCAGGCATCGGGCTCGCGATCGGCGCGCTGCTCGCGACCGCAAGCTCGATGCTCGCATCAGCAGTGTCGGGCTTTGTCGTGATGCTGTGCCTGGGCATGCTGCTGCTCGCACAGAACTCGCGCTTCGGGCTCCCCCGCGCGGGGTTCGAATGGGGGTCGCTGCACTGGAGTGTGTTTGGGGTGTGCGCGGCAATTGCCGCCGCGAGCGTGACGCTCGGCAGCCTCACCGCCTGGTTCTCGCAGCCCTACACCGTCATTTCCGGGGTCGTCGTGTTCCTACTCATGAGCGCTGCGGCCGTGCTGCCGCGCGGCAGCTCACCCGCGGAAGCGTGATGGCGCACCCCCGCCACGAGCTGGATTCGGCCTTTCACACGCCGCTCCGGTTCTCACTCATGGCAGCGCTCAGCGATGGCGCGGTCATCGACTTTGGAACGCTCCGGGAACTCCTCGAAACCGAGGACTCCCCGCTCAGCAAATCTGTCGCCCACCTCGAAGCGGCAGGCTACGTTAAGGTCACCAAGGGGTACGTCGGCAAGAGGCCCCGCACCTGGGTGGAGACGACCGCGAAAGGCGGGCGCGCCTTCGCTCGGCACGTCGCAGCCCTCCGCGCAATTGCTGACGGGATCTGACGGGGTCTGATGGGGTCTGACGGGTCGCGGCGCGATGCCCACGCCCCGCCCCTGAGAGAGGCCGCCGATGGCGCTGCCTACTCGCAGGCGAGCCCGTCGCCGTCGCCGTCACCCCGGAAGCCGGTGCCGTTCGCGAACCACTCGTAGATCGCAGCCTGTTCTGGGTCCGCGACGTTGAACGGCCCGGTCGGGTGGCCCACGGTGTTACGCTCGAGCGCGGCGCACGACGGGTACTGCGTCCACCAGTCAGCCGATTCACCCTCCGATGGCTGGCCTGGCACCGCACCCGGCGCTGACCCCGGCACTGAACCCGCCGCTGATCCCCCGCCGCCCGCGCACCGCGTCGTGATCACCGATCCCGAGAAATCGAGCTCGGCCCCCTGGGCCGCGCGGTACTCGGCCTCGCGCGGGTGCTTGGGGTAGCCGTCGGAGGAGTCGTAGCGAGTGACAGCGTTGCCGGCTTCGAGTTGGGCCAGCCCGACGTCGACGCCGTCACTGGTCGCCACGTAGCGCAGCAGGCGCTCGTAACGGTCAGCGCCATTCTGGCCGCTCGGCAGCGCAAGCACAATCCGATCGCCCTCCGAGAGGAGGCCGCGGATCACCGCAGCGGCGTCCGCGTAGCCGCACTCTCCACGCTCGGGCGTGTCGATGCCGATGATGCGCACGGTGCCGAGATCGGTGCGGATCGTGTCTCCGTCGACCACCGACTGAAAGACCGCGGCCTCCCCCGGTTCAACGGGGTCGCTTTCACTGCCGCCGCCAGAGCCGCCGCTCGTGCCTTCCACGCCACTCGCGGGTGGTGACGGATCTGCCGGAGCTGTTGGATCCCCCGCGCGGCCCGCGTCGTCGTCCGAGCCGGCAAGCCCGAGCCCTACCGCGCCCACCACGAGCACGCCCACGATCATTGCGAGCAGCCCGAGGGGCTTCGCGCCCCGACGTGTCATCCCGCGGCGCCGGGAACGAGTCTTCATAAGAACATCCTATGTACCTCCCGAGGCGTACTCGACAAGTAGGCTGGTCCGAATGGAGCACGATCTCACCGACCGAATCGTTGTCGTCGGCGCGGGCGTCATCGGGGCGTCGATCGCCTACCATCTCGCGGCGGTGGGCAGAGCGGTGACCGTGCTCGATCAGGGGCTCGTTGGCGGCGGCGTGACGAGCGATTCGTTCGGCTGGGTCGGGCTCGCGAAGAGCACGGCAGCTGCGTACTCGGATCCGCTGCGCGCGCGAGCCGCCGAACACTTCGCCCGGCTCCGCCATACGCTCGGACCGCGGCTCACCCTCGTGAGTGACGGCGCAGTCTCGTGGGAACAGTCAACGGCCGAGACGCGCGCGTTTGTGGCGGAGCACCAGGCGGTCGGGCACGACGTGAAGCTCATCACGCGCGACGAGGTACTGGCACGCGAGCCCGCGCTTCGTGCGGCACCCGAGGTCGCCGCGCTTGCCGAAGGGGATACGGCGGTCGATCCGCGATCCTTCGCCCGGGCGCTGCTCGGCGCGGCCGAGGCACTTGGAGCCAGGGTACTCACGGGGGCGAGCGTCACCGGGCTCGTGGACGACGGAAACCGGGTGACGGGCGTGCTCACCCCGGGTGGACAGATCCTCGCCCGGACCGTAGTGCTCGCCGCGGGCACGGCGACGCCCGCCCTCGCCCGCCTCGCGGGAGAGCATGTCGACGTCGAGAGCTCCCCGTCGTGCCTGCTGACGTTCTCCTCGCCAGGGCGGCTTCTCCGAGGCATTCTCTCGACCCCAGACTTTGAGGTTCGGCAGCAGGATGCGCAGACCCTCGTCGCCGCCGAGGACGTGCCGCCCGGTTTCACTGGCGACGCGCGGGAGCTCGCGGCGGCTACGCTCGCCGCAATTCACGAGCAACTCGCGGGTGGATCCGAAGTCAAGCTGCTCGATGCTCGCATCGGCCATCGACCGGTCCCCCGTCAGGTATCCCCGCTCGTCGAGTTCGCAGCGCGCGTCGACGGCCTCTTCCTCGCCGTTGCCCACCCGGGCGTGATCCTCTCGGCCGCAATCGGCGCGCACGTCACTGGGGAGCTCGAGTAGCCGCGCTTTGTACACTGGAGATCCGCTCGCCCGTCGAGTCGCTGCGTCACCTCCGCAGATCATCCATCGCCGCAAGGGAGCCTCATGATTACCTTCGCAGACCTCGAGGCGGCCCAGCGCCGCACCGCCCCGTACGTGCGCCGTACTCCGCTCATTGCGGTGGATCCAGTCGCCGACGCGCACGTCTGGCTCAAGGCCGAATACATGCAGCGCTGCGGGGTCTTCAAGACGCGCGGGGCGTTCAACCGGCAGCTCGCGGCGCGCACGGCCGGCGAGCTTGATCAGGCCGTCGGGATCGTCGCAGCTTCAGGCGGCAACGCTGGCCTCGCGAACGCATACGCAGCCTCGACGCTCGGCGTTCCGGCGACGGTGTTTGTGCCCGAGAATGCGCCGCCGGTGAAGGTCGAGCGGCTGCGTGAGTACGGCGCGACCGTGGTGCTCCGAGGCGGGGAATACGCTGAGGCATACGAGGCGGCGCAGCAGCACGTGCGCGAGACCGGCGCGCTGTTCTGTCACGCCTATGATCAGCCGGAGATTGTCGCGGGGGCGGGAGTCATTGGGCTTGAGATCGTCGAGGATCTCCCCGCGGTTGACACGATTGTCGTTGCCGTCGGCGGTGGCGGCCTGTTCGCAGGGGTCGCGGCCGCCGCCCGCGAGCGCGGTATTCGCGTGGTCGCTGTTGAACCGGTGCGGATCCCGACGCTGCGGGCCGCGATGGATGCGGGCCAGCCAGTGGACATCGCGGTCTCCGGGATCGCGCAGGACTCGCTTGGGGCTCGGAGGATCGGCGCAGCGGGGTGGGATGCGGCCCGCGCGAGCGCTCCCGTCAGCGTGCTCGTGGAGGACGCAGACATTCTCGCGGCCCGCGCGGCGCTGTGGCAGGAATACCGCGTTCCCGCTGAGCCGGGTGCCGCCGCGGCGTACGCTGCGCTCAGCTCGGGAGCATATCTTCCAGAGCCCGGCGAGCGGGTGGCAGTAATTATCTGCGGTGCAAACACCGACCCAACCACGCTCGGCTAACGGACGGCAGCACGCGAGCGGCCCCGCACTGAGCTCCTTGTCGAGCACGTACGGGGCCGCATGGGCTGCTGCGCGAAGCGGCAGAAGGTTTCGAGAGGTTACTTCTTCTCGTTGCCGAACGAGTCGTCAAGCTTCTGCTTGATCTCGTCGACCTTGTCGGAGTGCGAGCCGCCGGTGATCTTGTTCGCGACGTCCGCGAGCGAGCCCAGTACCTTGTCGCTGAGCTCTTCGGCCTTGTCGCTGTTCAGCGCTTCCTTGACCTTGTCCGCGTTCTCAGCGACAAACTCCTTGGCCTTGCCGGCGTTCTCGGTGACGAAATCCTTCGCCTTGCCCGCTGCGTCAGCTGCCTGCTTACCCAAATCTTCGTTTGCCATCTGTGCTTCCTTCCAGAGAGGCGCCGAGTGTTTCGGCACGCTGATTGCATTATGCACTGCAATTCATAGCAACAACAAGCCTTTTGGCGAGTTAGGACACTGGCTTCACGGTGCGCCACCCTGCGCATCGACGGCAGCCGGCCCCGCCCCGCATCATCGCCGGCTCGGAGTTCGGGCAAGGCCAGCCACAATCTCTCTGATAGCGTTAGTGTGTTCAGCTGCGCCGCTGCTTTCACCTGCTCAACCGGCAAATCCGCTGGTCTGACTGGCACGAAGACTCAGCGCACACACTCATCACCGACGCGCCACTCGCGGCGCAACTTCGAGGAGCTGTCGACCACGGCAGTCCCGCGAGAAGGGACAGTGCAGTGAAAGAGACAGTCGACCAGCACGAACTCGAGAGCCGGATTCTGAAGTTCCTTGCCGACGAGAACCTCAAAGAGCTCGGTCACGAGATCCAAGACGTCGCGCCCGAGGACATCGTCCTCATCATCGAGCGGCTCACCGCGAAGCAGCGCGCAATCGTCTTCCGCTTGCTGCACAAGGATGAGGCACTCGAGGTCTTCGAGGCGCTCGATCCCTCCGTGCAGAGTGACCTGGTGCGGACGCTCCGTGAAACCGAGGTCGCCGAGATCTTCGAGGGCCTCGATCCTGACGATCGCGTCTGGCTCCTCGACGAGCTCCCCGCAACGCTCGCCCCGAAGCTCCTCCACGGACTTTCCGAGCGCGAACGCCGCCTCACCGCCGTCGTGCTCGGCTACCCGCAGGACTCCGTTGGGCGGCGCATGACCCCCGAGTACGTCACCACGCGTATGGATTACACCGTGGCCGACACCATGGAGCGACTCCGCGACCGCATCGAAGACGCGGAGACGATCTACCTGCTCCCCGTCCTCGACGATGCACGGCACGTCGCCGGCGTCGTGAGTCTGCGCGACCTCATCGCCGCGGATCCCGACACCGTGATCGCCTCGATCATGAACGAGGCGCAGAGCGTCCAGGCGAGCGACGACGCGGAGCGCGCAGCCCGCAAACTCACCGAAGCTGGCTTCGTCGCAATTCCCGTGGTGGATCGCGAGCGCCGCCTCGTCGGCCTCCTCACCTTCGATGACGCCATGCGCATCATCGAGCACGAGGAGAGCGAGGACTCCGCGAGGCAGGGTGGTGTGGAGCCGCTGCGCCGGCCATACTTCGCGACCCCCATCATGCAGCTCGTGCGCTCGCGCGTGGTCTGGCTGCTTGTGCTCGCAGTTGGTGCGACGCTCACCGTACAGGTGCTTGACGTCTTCGAAGACACCCTCGCCAAGGTCACCGTGCTCGCGCTGTTCGTGCCCCTGCTCATCGGGACCGGCGGCAACACGGGCAATCAGGCGGCGACAACGGTCACCCGCGCGCTCGCCCTCGGCGACGTGCGAGCGCGAGACATCGCGCGCGTGCTCGGCCGCGAGGCGCGAGTCGGGCTCATGCTTGGGCTCATGCTCGGCATGCTCGGCTTCGTCATCGCCGGGCTCGTCTACGGCTGGGATCTCGGTGCCGTGATCGGACTCACCCTCGTCGCGATCTGCACGGTCGCAGCGACGATCGGCGGCATCATGCCGCTCATCGCGCGCTGGGTGAAGGTCGACCCCGCGGTCTTCTCGAACCCGTTCATCTCGACATTCGTCGACGCGAGCGGCCTCATCATCTACTTCTTGATCGCACGCGCGATCCTTGGCATCTAGGGGCTCTTCACCATTGAAGGTGTAGACCTCCGCAATGAAGAGCGCTCAACAGCCATGACCTCAGCGAGGTCATGAGGTTTCTCCGGTAAATCACTCCTGACTTCGCTGAGGCCATGTCTTGTGAGCGACTCAGGCGGCGTGTGTCCTCTCCCCGTTCTGGCTTCAGCGAGTGGGGGAAATGCCGCACTCGTTACAGGCTCCCCGCCGATGCCCTACGCCTGCAATTGTGAAGAGCCGACTTAGCGCGAGCCCGCAGCGAGTGCCCGAAAGCGCGCGCGCACGGCCGCGTGGCTCTGCGCTGGGGTTTCGAGCGCATCGTTCGGCAGCTGGCTCGTCCAGCGCACCCAGCCGTGCCGCCACACCGTCAACCCGAGATCCGCGATGAGCTCGAGCTCACTCACGGGCACCGCGGGAAGCAACTCGGCGAGCTGATCCCGCAGGGTGTCGGCGATCTCGCGGTCCTGCGCAACGGCGTATGAGCGGATCGCAGGGTCCCCCGAGATCAGCGCCTGCATGCGGCGATGCTCAGCGAGCTCTGGGCGCAGATCCTGCGCGAGCACCGCGTCACCGACGCGCTCGATCGCGGCGAGGGCCTCGGCCACGCTGTGCACGACGAGCGGCTGCGCGCGCACCGCGTCAAAGTAGCGTGAGTGCCCGGCGAGCACCGCGTCCTCCTTGTTGCGGAAGTAGCGGAAGAAGGTGCGCCTGGATACGCCCGCAGCGGTCGCAACCTCGGACACGGTGACCGCCGCGCAGCCTCGCGCCTCGATCAGGTCGAGCGCGGCGACGTGGATGCGGTGCCGGGTCTCCCGGAGGTGCCGCTCGCGGACTCCGCCGGCCTGCGGTGCCCAGTCGTCGATGGTCTCAGACACGTCGCTCCCCCGGTGTTCAAGGCCGCTCACGCCGGCCAACTTTGCACTGTCGACGATACCGGCACGGCACGCCGGTTACGAAATCATGGCACGGTGTGCCACAATCTACTGTCGGCCAAATGTTGCTGACCAGAAAGCGAACACCCCACGTGACTTCCCCCACAACCGGCAACGTTCCCGTGCCGGCCTCCTCCGGCGAGCAGCCCGCAGCACCCACGAAGCGCACCATTACGGCGGTGATCGCGATCCTCGCGATCTCGGCGTTCGTGATGATCCTCAACGAAACCGTGCTCAGCGTGGCGCTGCCGCCGCTGATGGCGGAGTTCGGTGTCGGCGCGACCACGATCCAGTGGCTGACGACCGGCTTCCTCCTCACCATGGCCGTCGTGATTCCGACGACCGGGTACCTGCTGAGCCGCTTCTCCGTACGCACGCTGTTCATCGCCGCGCTCGTGCTCTTCCTCATCGGAACCGCCGTCGCCGCAATCGCCCCGAACTTCGGCATCATGCTCGTCGCCCGCGTAATTCAGGCGGGCGGCACCGCGATCGTCATGCCGCTGCTCATGACCACGACGCTCACGCTCGTGCCGCCGCAGTTCCGCGGCACGGTGATGGGGCTCAACTCGATCGTCATCTCGGTTGGCCCCGCCATCGGCCCCACGCTCTCGGGTGTCGTGATCGAGGCGCTCAGCTGGCGCTGGGTCTTCGGACTCATGGTGCCCGTCGCACTCATCGCGCTCGTCGTCGGACTGTTCTTCATGCCGCGCCTCGGTGGCGGAAAGCGCGTTCCGCTCGACCTGCCGTCTGTCGCGCTGTCGCTGTTCGGTTTCGGCGGCATCATTACCGCGGTGTCCTCAGCCGCCGAACTCGCGAACGGCTCGCTCGTGCCTCCCGCCGCGCTCGCCATTGGCGTCGCCGCGCTCATCATCTTCACGCTGCGGCAGAAGAAGCTCCAGGAACGCGGCGACGCGGCCCTGCTCGACCTCCGCCCCTTCAGCGAGCGAAACTTCAGCCTGTCGGTCACGATCCTCACCATCGCCTTCGGCGTGATGCTGGGCTCGGTCGTGGTGCTCCCGATCTACGCGCAGACCGGCCTCGGGCTCAGCGTGCTCGCCACGGGGCTCATCATGCTGCCCGGCGGGATCACCCAGGGCGTGCTCTCCCCCGTTGTCGGCAGGCTGTATGACCTGCTCGGGCCGAAGCCGCTCGTCATTCCTGGTGTGCTGGTGCTGTGCGGGGCACAGTGGTGGCTCAGCACGATCGGCACCGACACGACGACGGGCCTGCTCATCGCGATGCACGTGACGTTCTCGGTCGGCATGGCGCTCGTGCAGACCCCCATGATGACGCACGCGATGAGCTCGCTTCCGCTGCCACTCTACGGGCACGGCAGCGCGATCCTGAACACGCTGCAGCAGCTCGCCGGCGCAGCTGGCACGGCGGCCCTCATCGGCGCGCTCGCCATCGGCGCGGCGTGGGCAGGTACGGGAGATGCCGCAGCCCAGATTGCCGGGGCGAAGCTTGCGTTCGCGGTGGGCGGCGTGATCATGCTGGTTGCGGTGGTCTGCGCGCCGTTCCTCACGAAGCACGCTCGCCGCTAGCCGCGGTGCGCGGCCTCGCCATCTATTCCGACCCGATTGTTCCTCAGTGAGGGTTATTCGGCCTGCGCAGGGCTCAGAATAGAAAAATAGGGGCGTTGGGGATCAGGACGCCGGGATCTAGATCATGGCGTTGGGATCTGGATCGAGGCGCGCACCGCCCTAGGAACGCCCGCCCGCTAGCCGAGGCCGTGAAACGCGAGCACACCGCGCACCGCGTCGCCGAAGCGCTCGCGGTCGACGGTTGCGCCCTCCCGGCGCATCCCGTCGTGGGTGACGCGGAGGATCCGCTCAGGCGACACAAAGCTCTCACGCCCCTGCGAGTCCCAGGCCCCACTGCCGATCGAGATGAAGTCTCGGTGATACTTCGAGCTGACGTAGCAGCCGAACACGGTCGTGGCATTGATTCGCCCGAGGATGAGCACGGGCCGATCCTTGCCGCGGCCGTCGTTCTCGACGTAGGGTACCCACGTCCAGATGATCTCGCCGGGGTCGGGGTCGCCGTCCATGCTCGGCGCGTATTCAAGCTTCGCCCCGCGCAGCTCCGTGGCCGCGACATCGCGGGTAGCGCCCTCACCGAATTGGCCGGGGCTCGACTCGTACTGGTCGCCGGACTGCTTGCCGCTCGCCGGCTGCCGGCCCGGCGCGCCGGGCTTCGTCGTCGACTGCGTGCCGGGCCGTGTCGTAGAGGTCCCGCCGGGCTTGGCCTTCGGGTTCAACGTCGCCGTCGGCCCCTGGGGCCGCGGCGGCATCTGGCTCGGCTTCGACGCCTCGTGCGACGACCCCCGCGAGGGCCCCTGCGAGCCGCCGCGCTTATCGAGACCGAGGATCGTGCGGAGCGCGACCCCAATCTGATACCAGATGCTGTTGTTCGCCATGGCTACCCGATTTCGTGTGAGGTGAGCGCGTTCAGCCGTGACTGGCAGCGCTGGTACTTCTTCCGGTAGCCACCGTCGATCATGCCACCGCCGAAGATCTCGGTGAGGGCGAGCCCGGTCGAGCGGATCGGGATCTGTGCGTCATAGACACGGTCGACGAACGCTACGAACCGCAGCGCCGCCGACTGGTCGGTGAGCTCGTGGACGTCGCGCAGGCCGATCGTCTGCACGCCCTCGAGCAGGCCGATGTAGCTTGAGGGGTGCACAGTCGCGAGGTGCGCGATGAGCGAGTCGAAGCTGTCGTCGGTCATGCGGAGGCCTGAGGCGGTGACGTCAGCGAGCGCGAACTGGTAGGCCTCGTCGCTGAGCGACACGGCCTCGCCTTCGAGGTCACGCTGCCGGTAGTCGACGCCGTCGATGCGGATCGTCGTGAAGCGGTCGGACATCGCCTGAATCTCGCGCAGGAAGTCGGCGGCCGCGAAGCGCCCCTCGCCGAGGGCGTTCGGCGGGGTGTTCGAGGTGGCAACGAACTTTGATCCGGTCTTCGTGAGGTCGCCGATAAGCCGTGTCATGAGCATCGTGTCGCCCGGATCATCGAGCTCGAACTCGTCGATGCAGATGAGCTTCGCGCCCTCAAGCACGCTCACCGCTCCGGCGTAGCCGAGCGCCCCGACGAGCGCCGTGTATTCGATGAACGTGCCGAAGTACTTGCGCCCCTGCTGCGCGTGCCAGCTTGCGGCAAGCAGGTGGGTCTTACCGACGCCGAAGCCGCCGTCGAGGTAGACGCCGGGCTTCTGCGCGGCCGCTGGCGCGGCAGCGGTCTTCTTGCGGCCGAATCCGAAGAAGCCACCGCCCTTCCCGTTGCCAGCGCCACGCGGCGACACGAAGTCGCGCAGCAGGTCGCGGGCGCGCGCCTGCGACTCATAGTTGTCGTCTGGCACGTACGAGTCGAAGCTCGCGTTCGCAAACTGGGGCGGGGGCACGAGGGTCGCCACGAGTTCGGCACCTGAGATCCGCGGAGTGCGGTCGACGAGGCTGGCGAAACTGTGCGATTGAGTAGCAGACATCCGCTTCAGTCTACTGCCCGCGCCAGCCAGGTTTGGGGAGCCGCGACACGAAGCCAAGAACGGTCTGCTCCCACGTTTCGGGGTCGGCGTTCCAGAGCCGCACGTGGCCCGCGCCGGGGATGCTGACGAACTGCACGAGATCGGGTCGCTCTGCCGCCAACACCCGCGACCCGTGCCAGGGCACGAAGCGGTCGTTGGGGCTTGCCAAGAGCAGCGCTGGCACGTCAATGCCGCGCGCAAGCGCCTCCGGACGCAGTTCCGCGAAGTCCACGCCGCCCGGCTCCCCCGAGGCGACCGTGCCGCGCTCGAGCAGGGACATTCCAAGATCGGCGATCCACGTCGGCAGCCGGTGGTCGGTGGCCTTCTCGCGGAGGATCCCGGGCCAATCCGCCCCCGGAGACTCGAGCACGATCCCGTCGAGCACGTCGCGGTGGATCCCACGAGCCACAGCCAGCAGGCTCGCGGTTCCACCCATCGACCACCCCATCAGGGTGACGCGCTCGGCACCGCGCGAACGCGCTTCAGCGATCGCTGCGTCGACATCGCGGCTCTCGGAGATGCCCATCCCGTAGCGCCCGTTCACGCCTGCGGGTTGGCCGAGATCGTTGCGGTAGCTGATGATCATGCTCGTAATGCCGGCGCGCGCGAAGGGCTCGATCCCGCGGAACGTCTCAGCGGGTGACGCGCCGCGGCCGTGCACGTGCACCGCCCAGCGCTTCTTGCGCGCCCGTTTCGGGTGCACGATCCATGCCGTCATCGGTCCGAGTTCCGTCTCGTAGCTGATTTCCTCAACCCGGTAGCCGAGCTCTTCGGGGGCCGTGTACCACCACCCCACCATCCGGCCGGTCACGCCCGGCACCAGCTCGCCGCTGTCGACGCGTTCGACCGCCCGCAGCACATCCTGGCCGTTTCGCGCGAGCACGGGGCCGAGTCGCGCGTGCCCCTGGGGTGCCGCGCCCGTGCCCTCGCCCGGCATGGCACCCGGCGCGTCAAAGAGCAGTGACTGCCGGCCGCGGCCCGCGGCACCGTCGCCGCTGATCCACACGGCGAGAGACTCGCCGGAGGAGCTTTCGCCCGCCGGTCCCCCACTAGCCGGGACCTCGCCCGAGACGACTCGGCGCACGGCGATCGGCCGTTCGAGGCCACGATCCACCGTGACCGTCACGCGCGCCAGATGAGCCGCGAGGCCCGTCGCGGCCGCAGTCACCGCCGCCGCAACACCGACCACGGATGCCCCCGCAATCGCGAGTGCCCGTCTCGTATTCATTCCCGACTCCGTTCGTGCTGCGCGTGTATTTCGTGGGGCCCGGCGTGGCAGCACGACCGGGCACACCGAAAACTCTAGTCTTCGGATGTGTCCACACCGCCCACGGCGCTCCCCGCCGACTTTGCTAGCGCAGCCGAGCAGCTCCGCGGCGCGACTCTTCGGAGCGCGCTTGCTGTGCGTGAAATCGCGCCACCCGAGCGGATCGCACCGCTGTCAATCGCGCTTGCCGCAGGAGTTCGTGAGGGCACTGGCCCCGACCCGGAGTCGGTGCTCGACTCCCCCGCGGGAGCGGGCCGGTTCGTGCTCATGCACGACCCCGCCTCGGCCGAGGAGTGGGGCGGGGATTTTCGGATCGTCTGCTACGCGCAGGCTCCGCTCGAGCTGGAGATCGGGGTGGATCCGTTCATCTCGGACGTCGCCTGGTCATGGCTCGTCGACGCCCTCGATTCGCGCGGCGCACAGTACAGCTACATCTCTGGCACCGCGACCAAGGTGCTCTCGAGCAGCTTCGGAGCGCTCGAAGCGCGCGGTGACGGTGCACAGATCGAACTGCGTGCCTCATGGACGCCGCTCGGCGACGACTTCGCCGCGCACGCTGAGGCCTGGTCCGAGCTGCTCTGCCTCCTCGCAGGGCTGCCGCACGAGGAAGGCGTCGCTTCACTCACCCAGCAGCGGGTGCGTGCCCAACGTTCGGCGGACCGCGCATGAGCCCCGCAGAGTGGTCAATGGTCACCGATGACGTCGCTGTGCGTCGCGTCAGCGAGCTGCTCGCCAGCGGCGAGGGCCCGTTCGGGGTCGACACTGAGCGAGCCTCAGGCTTCACCTACAGCAACCGGGCTTATCTGGTGCAGGTGTACCGGCGCGGGGCAGGCACGTTCCTGTTTGACCCCATCGACATCGAAGATTTCTCGCCGCTCGCGGCCGCGCTGACGGGCGACGAGTGGGTGCTACACGCCGCGGATCAGGATCTCCCGAGCCTCGCCGAACTGGGCCTCGTTCCCGAACGGCTCTTCGACACGGAGCTCGCCTCACGGCTGCTCGGGCTCGACCGCGTCGGCCTCGGCGCGGTCACGCAGGAGCTGCTCGGCATCGAGCTCGCGAAGGCACACTCGGCGTCGGACTGGTCCACACGCCCGCTGCCCGAGCCCTGGCTCGAGTACGCGGCCCTCGACGTTGCTCTGCTCCCGGACCTCCGAGACGCGGTTGCCGAGCGTCTCGTCGCGGCAGGGAAGCTTGAGTTTGCCGAGCAGGAGTTCGAGGCGGTGCGCGTGCGACCGCCGAAGCCGAAGGCGCTGGAACCCTGGCGAAAGCTCTCGGGCGGCAACCGGCCGAAGGGGCCGCGCCAGCTCGCCATGACCCGTGAGCTGTGGACGGCCCGCGATGAACTTGCGCGCGAGCGCGATGTCGCCCCCGGCAGGCTGATTCCCGACGCCTCGATCATCGCCGCGGTGACCGCGAATCCACGCTCGGCCGGCGAGCTCGCCTCGCTGAAGACCTTCCGCGGGCGCGCGAGCCGCTCGGAGCTCGACCGCTGGTGGCGGGCGATCCTTCGCGGCAAAACCACCGAGGATCTCCCGGGCCAGAAGCGGCGGGAGCCTGGCACGATCCCGAGCCATCGCGGGTGGGCGCAGCGCCACCCGGAGGCGGCCGAACGACTCACCGAACTGCGCGCGGTGGTCACCGCCGAGGCCGAGCGGCAGCAGATGCCGCCGGAGAACCTCATCGCCCCGGCACTTGTGCGGGAGCTCGCGTGGGAGCCCCCCGCAGACACCTCCCCTGAGGGCGTCGCGAACCGGCTTGCCGACCTCGGCGCACGCCCGTGGCAGCTTGCACTTGTTGCACCAATTCTCTCGGTCGTTTTTGTAGACTAACGCTAAAGATGCCCCGGCGTTTCTGACGCGGAGCACGCGAACCCCGCACCCGAACTGCGCAGTCCAGGGTGAGTTCGTAGGATGGGATCATCCAACACACCACATGATGGAGGCGAAGTGGCCACAATGAGAGAAGTCGTGTTCGTAGACGGGGTTCGTACCCCCTTCGGACGCGCCGGTGAAAAGGGCATGTACGCGGGCACCCGCGCAGATGACCTCGCAGTGAAGGCTCTCCAGGGCCTCATGGAACGAAACCCCGAGGTTCCGCTCGATCGCGTCGACGACGTTGGCATCGCAGCGACCACCCAGCAGGGCGACCAGGGGCTGACGCTCGGGCGCTCCGTCGCAATCCTCGCCGGCTTCCCCACCACCGTTCCGGGCTTCGCGCTCGACCGGATGTGCGCTGGCGCGATGACCACGGCATCGTTTATGGGTGCCGCGATCGGCGCAGGCCAGTACGACCTCGCGGTCGCGGGCGGCGTCGAGCACATGGGCCGCCACCCGATCGGTGAGGGCGCTGATCCCAACCCGCGGTTCGTGGCGGAGAAGCTCGTCAGCCCCGACGCCCTGAACATGGGCATGACCGCTGAGCGCCTGCACGACCGGTTCCCGCAGCTCACCAAGGAGCGCTCCGACCGCTTCGGCATGCTCAGCCAGCAGAAGGTGCAGGCAGCGTACGACCGCGGCGACATCCAGCCCGACCTCGTGCCCGTCGCGTTCCAGTCGGCAGCCGGCTGGGGCATGGCAACCGAGGACGAGGGCCGCAGGCCCGAGACCACCATGGAGGGCCTCGCGACGCTGAAGACGCCGTTCCGCCCCCACGGCCGCGTCACCGCAGGCACCGCTTCGCCGCTCACCGACGGCGCGACAATGTCGCTGCTCGCAGGCGGAGACACCGCCAAGGAGCTCGGACTGAAGCCGAAGATGCGCCTCGTATCGTTCGCGTTCGCGGGCGTCGAGCCCGAGGTCATGGGCCTCGGCCCCGTTCCCTCGACCGAGAAGGCGCTCAAGAAGGCCGGCCTGTCGATCACCGACATCGGGCTGTTCGAGCTCAACGAGGCGTTTGCTGTGCAGGTGCTCTCGCTGCTCGACCACTTCGAGATTGCCGATGACGATCCTCGCGTGAACATGTGGGGCGGCGCAATCGCCGTCGGCCACCCGCTCGCAGCGACCGGTGTTCGACTGATGATTCAGCTCGCTCGCCAGTTCGAGCAGCGGCCCGACGTTCGCTACGGCGTCACCGCAATGTGCGTGGGCCTCGGCCAGGGCGGAACCCAGATCTGGGAAAACCCGCACTACAACGGCAAGAAGGGGAAGTAACCGAGATGACTGACTACTCGAAGATCGATTTTTCGCCGATCATCGACGCCTCCGCTGACGAGGTCGTCACCGAGTCATTTGTGCGCGATGTGCCGCTGCCTTCCGGCGGCACGCTTGCCCTCATCACGCTCGATAACGGCCGGGACTACACTCGACCGAACACGCTCGGGCCGCGCACGCTCCAGGCGCTCGAGAACGTGCTCGACGCGCTCACTCAGCGCGCTGCGGCCGGAGAGATCCAGGCCGTCGCCGTGACCGGCAAGCAGTTCATCTTCGCCGCAGGCGCAGACCTGTCGAAGGTGTCGACGCTCGCGACCAAGGAGAACGCGCGTCTCATGGGCCAGTACGGGCACCGCGTGCTCGGCAAGTTCCGTTCGGTCGGCGTTCCCTCGTTCGCGTTCGTCAACGGGCTCGCGCTCGGCGGCGCCGTCGAGATCGCGCTGAACTGCGACTACCGCACGGTCGATTCGTCGGCAGCGGCGATCGCGTTCCCCGAGGTCTTCCTCGGCATCATCCCCGGCTGGGGCGGCGCGACGCTACTCCCGAACCTCATCGGCATCGAGAACGCGCTCAAGGTGATCGTCTCGAACCCGCTGCAGAACAACCGCACGCTGAAGCCGAAGCAGGCGCTTGAGCTCGGCATCTTCGACAAGATGTTCGGCGCAGCCAGCTTCCTCGAGCAGTCGATCGCGTGGGCAGACGGCGTCATCACCGGCAAGACGAAGGTGGAGCGCCCGAACGAGCCAGGCAAGATCGAGCGCATGACGAAGTGGCCGATCGCGATCAAGGTCGCGCGCGACACCGTGAAGAGCCGCCTCGGCACGGCAGCGAAGGCTCCGTACGCGGCGCTCGACCTGCTCGCTGCGGCAAAGGACAACGACGTGGCGGCTGGCTTCGCCCGCGAGGATGAGGCGCTGTCGGAGCTCATCTCGGGCGACCAGTTTGCAGCATCGATCTACGCCTTCGACCTCGTGCAGAAGCGCGCGAAGCGCCCAGCAGGCGCCCCTGACCGAGAGCTTGCGAAGAAGGTGCAGAAGGTCGGCATCATCGGTGCCGGCCTCATGGCGAGCCAGTTTGCGCTGCTCTTCGCACGCAAGCTTCGCGTGCCCGTCGTGATCACCGATCTCGACCAGGGCCGCGTGGACAAGGGCGTCGCCTACATCCACGGCGAGATCGACAAGATGCACGAGAAGGGCCGCCTCGCGTCTGACGACGCGAACCAGGTGAAGGCCCTCGTCACGGGCACGACCGACAAGTCGCTGTTCGCTGACTGCGACTGGGTCATCGAGGCCGTCTTCGAGGAGCTCTCGGTGAAGCAGCAGGTCTTCGCTGAGATCGAGCAGATCGTCTCCGCCGAGGCGATCCTCGCGACGAACACCTCGTCGCTCTCCGTCGAGCAGATCGGCTCGAAGCTTGCGAACCCCGAACGACTCGTCGGCTTCCACTTCTTCAACCCGGTCGCGGTCATGCCGCTGCTCGAGGTCGTGAAGAGCCCGGCGACGAGCGACGAGGCGCTCTCGACCGCGATGGTCGTCGCGAAGAAGCTCGGCAAGAGCGCGATCATCACGGCGGATCGCCCCGGCTTCGTCGTGAACCGCCTGCTCGCGAAGGTGATGGGCGAGGCTGCTCGCGCACTCGACGAAGGCACTCCGCTGCCCGTGGTCGAGAAGTCGCTCGCGCCGATCGGCATCCCGATGGGGCCGTTCGAGCTCATCGACCTCGTCGGCTGGAAGGTCGCCGCCCACGTGCAGGACACGATGGTCGCCGCCTTCCCCGAGCGCTTCTACGCGTCGCCGAACATGCACGCCATGTCGGAGCTCGAGGAGCCGCTCGTGAAGTCGAAGATTGGGAAGGTCGAAGACCTCTCCAAGTCTGCGAAGAAGGCGCTCACCTTTGGCAAGACGCCGGTCGCGCCCGAGGAGATCCTCCGCCGCGTCGAGGATGAGCTCGCGAACGAGATCAAGATCATGCTCGACGAGGGCGTGGTGCACGCAGCTGAAGACATCGACCTCGGTCTGATTCTCGGCGCGGGCTGGCCGTTCCAGGCCGGCGGGGCGACCCCGTACCTCGACCGTGTCGGGGCTTCGGAGCGCACCTTCGGCGGCACGTTCCACGATCCGCGGATCGCCGCGAAGGCCTAGCGCCCTCCCGGCCGGTTCGCGGCCAACGCACCGCGCCCCCGCGCGTCCTCTTCGTTGAGGAGGCGCGGGGGCGCGGTGCTGCGCGGGGCGGCCCGGCTGCTCCCGTCTGCCGGCCCACCGGCCTGCCGCCGGGAACCCTGCTCGCAACGATTCTGCCCCGATTAATCTTGCGCGAGGCTTATGTGGGCCGCAGAAGAGAAGGTTTGAAAAAGACGGGTCGGAATGGATGCGGGATCGGCTGGGCCACTGGAGCTGGCAGATCGGGCAGAGCGGGCAAGGACGGCAGAGCTCCCTGAGCCCTCAGCGCACTCCAGAGACTCAGCACAGCACCCGAGGACGGAGAGGAAGCAATGTCCACAGACCACAGTTGGCGCGGGTTGATCGCACTCCTGGCGAACCCCGACTCCCGCGAGGCCGCCGCGCGCATCATGCTCGGCGAAGACCTGGGCGCGAGCACCGCCCAGCTGCCGAGCGCGAAGCGGCAGCGCGTCAGCGCGGCACTGGTCACGAGCGGCCTGGTTGATCCACAGACCGCAATGTTGGATCCGGGGGTCTTCCGCGCAGCACTCCAACAGCAGGCGAAGCCTCCACGCACTGGTATCGAACGGTTTCTCGACGGGAAGCGTATCGCGCAGTACCCGGCAAACCCAGAGCAGCGCGGGGAACTGCTTGCGTGGGTCGCACAGCAGGCCTTCACACCCGGAGCGGTGCTTCATGAGGCAGCGGTGAACGACCGGCTACGCCCGTACTCAGAAGATGTCGCGGTGCTCAGGCGATACCTCGTCGACCACGCGCTCGTGGAGCGCAGCCCCGACGGGGCTGGCTACGCACTTACCAGGCCCAAGGATACGTCAACCAGCTAGCCCGCTCAGGCCCGAGCCCGAGCCCGAGCCCGAGCCCAAGCTTCGCCGAGCGCCCCGCTACTCCGGGCGGGCGGTGGGTACGCGTTCGCCCCGCACCTGCTCCGCGACCTCCGCGGCGATCTGTGGGGCGGTAAGACCCGCGTCCTCGAGCAGTTCCTCGCGCGTGGCATGCTCGAGAAACTCGTAGGGCGTTCCGAGCTCGCTCACGCCCGTGTCGACACCCGCGTCGCGCATCGCCTGCCGAATCGACGTGCCGACGCCTCCGACCCGCAGCCCGTCTTCAATGCTCACAACGAGCCGGTGCGTACCGGCGAGTTCGACGACCGACTTCGCGACCGGGATCACCCAGCGCGGATCGATCACCGTCGAAGTAATCCCCTGCTCAGCGAGCAGCGCGGCTGCGTCGAGCGCGATCCTCGTCATCGGACCGGCTGCAACAAACAAGACGTC
>NZ_JBLUNZ020000042.1:0-129549 GCF_048061935.2 Leucobacter sp. BZR 635
TATTCCCGCACAACGCCCTCGATGTCGACTGGAGCGACGTAGGCGTCAAGCGAGGACCCCGGTGACAACTGAAACTCAGGCAGCGAGGCGCCTGAAAGCTTCAAACGCTTGTCCGACTTCAGATCTTTCAGGTCGTCGGGATGCGCCGAGAAGCTTTGCCTGCGACTTCGTGAGGCAAGCAGATCGGACAGCACCACCGCTGGGTGGGGAGAGCTGTGCATCAGCACGAGGTGCGCCCGTACCCGTGATAGTTCTTTGGGAGACACTTCCGGTAACGATCCGCTCAAGGCATCTAACAGCGCGGCAGCCATCCGATCGCTGAGCGGGCGGCGGCTGCGCGGACGCCACCCAGCGGCCCTGGCTGGAATCACTACAAGGTTTCCCACACGCTCGGAAGGTATGTCGCCCGCCGCTACGAGCTGCCGTACTCGCGACACGGAAATGCCCTTCTGCGAGGCGAAATCGGCAACCGAGTACATGACACAAGGGTAACTATTTAGGTATAGAAGTGTCAAGAGTGATGCCATACATAGCAATGACATGGCTCCGCACGGAGGGCCTGAGATCACGCCCAAAGCTTCCGCGGCCACAACAGCAAGACCCCCATGCCCTATCAGGGCACGGGGGTCTTGCTATCGCGCAGGGCTAGAGCCCGGGCGTGTACTACTTCGCGAGCGAGCGCAGCACGTACTGCAGGATGCCGCCGTTGCGGTAGTAGTCTGCCTCACCCGGGGTGTCGATACGGACAACCGCGTCGAAGGAGACGACCGAGCCGTCAGCCTTCGTGGCCGAGACCTTGACGGTCTTCGGGGTGACGCCGTTGTTCAGCTCCGCTACGCCCGAGATGTCGAACGTCTCGGTGCCGTCGAGGCCCAGGCTGTCGGCGTTCTTGCCGACGGGGAACTGCAGCGGCAGCACGCCCATGCCGATGAGGTTCGAGCGGTGGATCCTCTCGAAGCTCTCGGTGATGACGGCCTTGACGCCGAGGAGGCTGGTGCCCTTTGCTGCCCAGTCACGCGACGAACCGGAGCCGTACTCCTTGCCGCCGAGGACGACGAGCGGAGTGCCAGCTGCCTGGTAGTTCTGCGACGCGTCGTAGATGTACGACTGCGGGCCGCCCTCCTGCGTGAAGTCGCGGGTGAAGCCACCCTCGACGTTGTCGAGGAGCTGGTTGCGCAGGCGGATGTTCGCGAAGGTGCCGCGGATCATGACCTCGTGGTTGCCACGGCGCGAGCCGTAGGTGTTGAAGTCACGGACAGCGATGCCGTTCTCGACGAGGTAGCGGCCTGCCGGGGTCTCGGCGCGGAAGCTGCCTGCGGGGCTGATGTGGTCGGTCGTGACCGAGTCGCCCAGCTTTGCAAGCACACGAGCGCCCGTGATGTCCTCGACGGGAGCAGGAGTGACCTCCATGCCGTCGAAGTAGGGCGCCTTGCGCACGTAGGTCGAAGCCTCGTCCCATGCGAAGGTGTTGCCCTCGGGGGTCGGCAGCGAGGTCCAGTGCTCGTCACCGTCGAACACGGTCGCGTACTTCTCGCGGAACATGTCAGAGTCGATCGAGGCGTCAGCGATCTTCTGCACCTCGGTCGGGTCTGGCCAGATGTCGCGGAGGAACACGTCGTTGCCCTCGGAATCCTCGCCGAGCGACTCGGTTTCGAAGTCGAAGTCCATCGTGCCGGCGAGCGAGTACGCAACGACGAGCGGGGGGCTCGCGAGGTAGTTCATCTTGATGTCCGGGTTGATGCGACCCTCGAAGTTACGGTTACCCGAGAGCACCGCGGTGACGGCGAGGTCGTGGTCGTTGACCGCGGCCGAGATCTCGTCGTTCAGCGGACCGGAGTTACCGATGCAGGTCATGCAGCCGTAGCCGACAAGGTAGAAGCCGAGTGCCTCGAGGTCGGTGTTCAGGCCCGACTTCTCGTAGTAGTCGGTGACAACCTTCGAGCCGGGAGCGAGCGTGGTCTTCACCCACGGCTTCGCCTTGAGGCCCTTCGCTACGGCGTTACGCGCGAGCACACCGGCCGCGAGCATCACCGAGGGGTTCGAGGTGTTCGTGCACGAGGTGATCGATGCAAGCGTGACCGCGCCGTGATCGAGCTCGAACTCGCGACCCTGGTCGTCCTTCACCTTGGCGGGGTTCGACGCCTCGGTGTAGTTCTTCAGGTCGATCTCGAACTGATCCTTCGCGCTCGTGAGCTCGATACGATCCTGCGGGCGCTTCGGGCCAGCGATCGACGAGACAACGGTGCTGAGATCGAGTTCGAGGTACTCCGAGAACACGGGCTCGACGCTCGGGTCGTGCCACATGCCCTGCGCCTGCGTGTACGCCTTGACGAGCTCAACCTGCTCGTCCGAGCGGCCGGTGAGGCGCATGTAGTCGAGGGTGACCTCGTCGACGGGGAACATGGCTGCGGTCGAGCCGAACTCGGGGCTCATGTTGCCGATGGTTGCACGGTTTGCGAGCGGCACGGAGCCGACGCCCTCGCCGTAGAACTCAACGAACTTGCCGACTACGCCGTGCTGGCGGAGCTGCTGGGTGATCGTGAGCACGACGTCGGTTGCGGTGACGCCAGCGGGGATCTTGCCAGAGAGCTTGAAGCCGACGACGCGCGGGATGAGCATGGAGATCGGCTGGCCGAGCATTGCTGCCTCGGCCTCGATGCCGCCAACGCCCCAGCCGAGCACGCCGAGACCGTTCTGCATGGTCGTGTGCGAGTCGGTGCCGACAGAGGTGTCGGGGTACGCCTGCGTGACACCGTCAACCTCGCGGGTGAAGGTAACGCGCGCGAGGTGCTCAATGTTCACCTGGTGCACGATGCCGGTCCCCGGGGGAACAACCTTGAAGTCATCGAAGGCGCCCTGGCCCCAGCGGAGGAACTGGTAGCGCTCACCGTTGCGCTCGTATTCCATCGCGACGTTCTTCGCGAACGCCTCCTTGTTGCCGTAGGAGTCGGAGATGACCGAGTGGTCAATCACGAGCTCTGCGGGCGCAAGCGGGTTGATCTTTGCGGGGTCTCCCCCGAGGTCGGTCACTGCCTCGCGCATGGTGGCGAGGTCGACGATGCAGGGAACACCAGTGAAGTCCTGCATGATGACGCGTGCCGGGCTGAACTGGATCTCCGTGTCGGGCTCTGCCGACGGATCCCAGTTGCCGAGCGCCTCAATGTGCTTGGTCGTGACGTTTGCGCCGTCTTCCGTGCGGAGCAGGTTCTCGAGCAGCACCTTCAGGCTGTACGGGAGCCGCTCGCTGCCGGCGACTTCAGCAATCTTGAAGATTTCGTAGTTCTTGTCTCCGACTGCAAGCGTGTCGCGTGCGCCGAAGCTGTTGATCGATGCCATGAGGTCCCTCCAAAGTCTCTCGATGTCAAGATAAATCCTACACCCTCAAGAGGATCTCTGCTGTCACTCCGACGGGGTGTTCTCCCCCGAGATTACGCCCTTTTTGTCCGGCGAATCATCTGATGAAGATCGGAGCCTGCGCACGGCGAACCACGTAACGATGATGATCACCGCGAAGAACGGCACGCCCATCACGATTCTCGCGACGCCCAACGCTTCCACCCGCTCCGCGAGATACATCGGCAACTGCACCGCGAGCCGCGCAACAAACAAGCCAAGCCACATCACGGTGAGCCACAGCGCCGTCCGACGGACCCTCCGATTCTTCCGCCACCCGCGCATGTCGCCGTCGAGCATGCCGATGAGCAGGCCTACCGCGGGCCAGCCAACGAGGATCGACGCAAGCAGTCCGGTGCCCCACGCAATGTTCACGATGAACCCGGAGAGGAAGTAGTCCACGCCGCGGCCCGTCACCAGGGTAATGATGACGGCGATACCTACGCCGAGCATGCCAGACAGCGCGGAGACGACTGGCTCGCGCTGAATCAGCCGCAGCGCGACGAGCAGCAGGGCGAGCCCGCCAGGCACGAGCGCGGACAACCGCGCATCCTGCGTAACGACGAAGAGCACGACGAACAGCAGGCTCGGAACGATCGCCTCGACTACGCCGCGCACGCCGCCGATCGCTTGGAACACGCCCGCCGCGGTGAGATCCTCACCCTCGGCACCCGCGCGGACCGCGCGCGCGATCCCCCCATTCAGGCTCGCGAGACGGGCCGCCTGCCCGGAAACCGGGGGCTGCCCGGCAGCGGGATCGCCGCCCGAAGCTGCGTCAGCACCGCCGAAGCCCTCCGGAAGTTCAGAGCCTGCCGACTGCTCGAAACTTTCCGAGCCCTCGGAGCCCTCGGAGCCCTCGGAGCGCTCGGGGCTCACGCGTCAGTCGCTCCGGCACCCTGAGCTCCGGGCTGCACGCCCGCGGGCACACGCAGCGGCAGCAGGTCGCCGGGAGGCATCGGCAGATCGCCGCGCACGACGACGATCTCACGGAAGAGCTCGATGACCTGCTCGCGGGTCTCCGCGTCGACTGCGGCCTTACCCATGAGAATGCCGCGGAGGATCCACCGCGGTCCATCGACGCCAATGAAGCGCGCCGCGCGCGTGCCGCCGCCCTGGTCGGCGGGAACCGCGGTTGCGGTCACGATCTCAGCGCCGAGCACGCCGTCTTCCTCGCGCACCTCGGCTCCCTGGCCCTCAAGCTGGGTGGTGAGGTCGCGACGAATCTGGTGCCACATGCCGCTCGACTTGGGAGCGGAGAACGCCTGCACCTGCAGCAGCGACTCGGCGTACTCGAGCGAGACGGCGACGACGCGCTGCGCGCGCTCATCGACCTCGAGACGCATCTGCAGGCCCTCACGCGGCGCGATCTTGATGCCGCCGAGATCGACGTACGGCCGCATTGCCGGGACCTCAGCAAAATCGAACGGGCCGGCCGTCTCGCGATCCGCGGGCGCAGACTTCGAGGTGTCGACCGCCTCGGCAGCCTCCTCGGTGGTCTCCTGCGCGTCAGCGGCCGACTCGTTCACTTCGTATTCGCTCATACTTGATTGTCTCCTAAATATCTGGGTCACCCGCGGGGCGTTAGACCGCGTCGCTCACTCCGGTGGAACCAAAGCCCTGTGCGCCGCGCGCGGTGTCGTTGGGAAGCTCGGCAACCGGCACAAAGACCGCACGGCTCACCGGCATCACCAGCAGCTGCGCGATCCGGTCGCCGACGGCCACCTCGAACGGCTCGGAGAGGTCGGTGTTGAGGAGCGTGATCTTGATTTCGCCGCGGTAGCCAGCGTCGACGGTTCCCGGTGAGTTCACGACCGTGATTCCGCGCTTCGCGGCAAGTCCGCTGCGGGGTACCACAAACGCGGCGTACCCCTCGGGCAGCGCGATCGACACTCCGGTGCCAACGAGCGCACGATGGCCGGGCTCAATAATGACGGCCTCTGCCGCGCGAAGATCGGCTCCAGCATCGTCGGAGTGGGCGTACTGCGGAGGCGGCTCCGCAACTATGGGTACACGTACTACGTCAGTCACGAGATCAGGCTATCGGATGCCGCGGCAAACCCGCCCGAACGCGCGCGAGAATCAGGCAGCGAAACGCAGCGCACACAGCTTCCCGCCCGACAACGGGAGATAATGGGATCATGACCGCACAGACTACGGCAGTTCGCTATCGCGAGCGCCTTCTCCCAGGATTCGGGTTCTTCGGCGCTTGGCTGCTCCTCATCCCAGCAACGGCACTCATTATGATGCCGATCAACAAGGGCGCGGCTATTCCCGTGGCGATCGGCATGTACGTGCTCGTCGCGCTCATCTTTGTGGCGCTGAGCCCGGTGGTCGAGGTGCGTGACGGGACGCTGCGCGCCGGTCGGGCCCACATCTCAACCGACATGATCGGTGAGATTGAACCGCTCGGTTCGGACGCGCTCCGGGACGTAATTGGCCCCGGAGCTGACGCCCGAAACTACTTGGTTGTGCGGGGATGGATCCACCGCGGGGTGAAGCTCGAGATTACTGACGCGTCAGATGCAACGCCGTTCTGGATCATCACCAGCCGCAAGCCACTCGCGCTCGCAGAGGCGCTTCGGACAGCGGCGTAGGCACGCTGTTACGCGTCGCACTCCACGCAGATCGGCCCGAGGTCGGTCTCGCGTGAGAGCTGCGAGCGGTGGCGCACGAGGAAGCAGCTCACGCAGGTGAACTCATCTGCCTGCTGCGGCAGCACCACGACGTCGAGCTCGACGTCGGAGAGGTCAGAGCCGCCGAGGTCGAAACTCGGGTTGTCCGCGTCTTCGGAGTCGAGCGACGAGGTTCCCTTCGACGGGCCACGCTCTTTCAGCGCCTCAATCGACTCTGCTGTTTCGTCGTCGTTCTTCCGAGGGGCATCGTAATCGGTTGCCATGTTTCTCCTGCAATTCGTCGCGGCTGGCTATGGGAGCGGCCATAGTCTGCCCGATAGATCGTTCGAACGCAAACTAATATTCTCGGGCACGGCGCGCCCGCCGAAAGCATCCGCGCACTCGCCCGGGTCAATACCCACTCCTACGCGCAAGCTGTGGCACGCTTGAGCGAACATCGAAGGGATCTGCAATGGATGAACTGCGCGTAGTACGGCGCGAGGAGGGTTCCCTCATCCTCGCGAACGAGCTCGGCGAAGAATACCGCTTGGTCGTCGACGAAGAGATTGCCCAAGAAGTGCGCCTGGCGACGCCCCGTACAGCGAGTTCGGTGCGTGTGCGCCCCCGCGAGATCCAGGCACTTCTGCGCTCGGGCAAGACCCGCGCCGAGGTGGCAAGCGAGACCGGTCTCGACGAGGCCGACGTCGAGCGCTTCGAGGAGCCCGTGCGCGCCGAAATGCGCTACATGCTCGACCTCGCGCACGCCGTGTCTGTCCGCACCGATGCCACGCAAACTTCGAGTACGCCCACCGCGAACGCCGACGAGCAGCGCTTTGGGCAGGTCATCTCCGAGCGCCTCATCGGGCTGGGAAACACCGAGAGCAGCTGGCGATCCTGGCGTGACGACGAGGCCGGATGGCTCATCGGGCTCACCTTCGATTCCCGCGAGGGCGAGCACGACGCCGTCTGGACATTCGACCACAAGAAGCGCGTGCTCAGCCCGCTCACGCCCGACGCAACGAACCTCTCAAAGCTCGGCGAAGTTGGCGACAGGCTCATCCCGAAGCTTCGTGCGGTCGACAACGAGCAGCCCGAGCGCGTCGACACCCCAGTCTTTGACCCCGACGGCCTACTCGCGCCAACGGCGGAGATTCAGCCGCTCACACCGGCCGATGCGGTGCAGCAGTCCGAGCAGGGCGCTCATGCCTCGCAGGGGGCTCAGTCCGCGTCGCAGGACGCTCCCCCGCTCAACGCCGACGCAGAATACGAGCGCCGGCGAGACATCGACCACCTCGCGGTGAATACGCCAGACGACGGCGCAGCAGACCTCAGCCAGACTGCCGACCTCCTCGACGCGCTCAGGCGGCGACGCGGTGAGCGCTCGCTCGAGGCGGAGCTCGCGCTTGACGGGGAGCCCGGCAGCGATTCGGAACCCGCTGCAGGCGACTCCGCCGACCAGTGGGCTGCCGACCGCTCGCCGCGCGCACTCATCGACGCGGGTCCCCGGCCGCAGCCCGGCAAGCGCTCAGGCGCGGCAGCGAACATCTGGGGAACGCTCGGCGTTTCCGCGACACCCGACGCAGCAAGACCCGATGCAGCGGCCACCGAACGGACCGATGGCACGGCAGCGGGTGCCGGACGCTCGGGCGTCAGGGACTCCGGCACCACGGCCGCTGACAGCGACGCACACGATGCCTCCGGCATACCAGCGACGCTCGACATCGATGTAGCGAGCGGAGACGCCGCCGATGGCACTGGCGCAGCTGCTGCCGACTCCGAGACGGCATCAACGAAACGCTCGGGTGCAAAGCGCGACGCGAAGCGAAGCGATAGCAAGCGCGGCCGCTCCTCGATCCCGAGCTGGGACGACATCCTCTTCGGCACACGCAGCGACGACGACCCCGCCTAGCGCACCGGGGGCTCCGGAGGTTGCGGCGCACCCGTCTCGCGCCTGTCTCGCGCACGCGAGTGGCACGTCGCTAGACGCGCGGCGTGGGTGCCGCCGCGGCGACAAGCTCGACCGCCCGCGCGAATGAGCTGCCCGCGAGGGCCCCGCCGAGGATCAGCGGGATCCCGCGCTCCTCGTCGGTCCACGAGCCGTGCTGCCCGACCATCTTCAGGGCCTCAGGGTCGTCCTCGGTCGAGTAGTAGGCGCACTGCGCGCGTGCCGCGAGCACCACGTCTCCGACGCGCTCGGCGACTCCCTCACCGACGACGTCGCCGAACACCCCCGACGCGAAGAGTTCGTCGCGGGTGGCGACCCACGCCCGCTTGCCCTCGAGTTCTGTGAGCATCTCGGCGAAGTGCGCGGGATCCTCTCCGTCGTTCAGGTAGAAGCTCCTGAAGCGCGGTTCGCCTCCGACGGCGCGCACGCCCGCGAACTCCGGGGCGCCGAGGTCAAAGACGATCTGCTGGTGGGCGGCGACGTCAACCATGCCGTGATCGGCCGTGATGATGAGCCCCGTCTCGCTGGGGAGCCCCGTCAGAAAACCGGCGAGCGCCGCGTCGAGCTGCTCGAGGCGGCGCGACCACTCCTCGCTCTGCCAGCCGTGCTGGTGCCCCGCACGGTCGAGCTCATCGACGTAGACGTAGGCAAGGGTGGGCTCGCCCGAGCCCAAGTGCGCTTTCGCCGCCGCCAGCCGGTCTTCGATGCGGTCGCCGCCTGTGTAGTCGGCGCCGGTGAGGATTGCGTTCGTGAGCCCACTCCCGGTGTGGGCAGGCCGACCGTACGCGCGCGCCCGCACTCCGGCGGAGGCGGCGGTCTCGAACAGCGACGGCGCGCGCTGCCAGCTTCGCGGGTCGGCGATGCCCTCCCAGTCGCGCAGCGGCGAGATCAGCCCGAGCTCTGGGTGCATGATGCGATAGCCGATGAGGCCGTGTTCGGCGGGCAGGCGGCCCGTCGTCAGCGCCGTGAGCGCGGCCCCGGTGGTCGACGGCGTGACCGTGGTGATGCGCCGCTGCTGCAGCGCCGAAATCGTTGGAGCGTGCCCCTTGCGCGCCTTGAGATTCGCGCTGCCGAGACCGTCAACGGCGAGAATGACGAGCGAGCGGATCGCCGGCAGCATCCCGACCACATCGCTCCCGACCACATCGTTGCCGAGCTCTCGACCGCTCGCCGCCCCGAGCACGGTTTCGGCGGAGAGATCGTGGCCGAGCGCGAGCGCGGCGAGGCCAGTCGGCAAAATCGCGGCAAGCCTCCCGCCGTTGTCGGTAGCAGTCGGTAGCATGAAACCCATTATGGCCGACGTAACCGACATGGATACTCCCGGAGCAGCCCACGAGGCTCCCGGCGAACGCATCGAAGACATCGACATCTCTGAAGAGATGGAAGGTTCCTTCCTCGAGTACGCCTATTCGGTGATCTATTCGCGGGCGCTGCCCGACGCGCGTGACGGCCTGAAGCCCGTGCAGCGCCGCATCCTCTACATGATGACCGATATGGGGCTGCGCCCCGACAAGGGCCACGTGAAGTCTGCCCGCGTCGTCGGCGAGGTCATGGGTAAGCTCCACCCGCACGGTGACTCGTCAATCTACGACGCGCTCGTTCGGCTCTCGCAAGACTTCGCGCTGCGGCTGCCACTCATCGACGGGCACGGAAACTTCGGCTCGCTCGACGACGGCCCTGCTGCCGCGCGTTACACCGAGGCGAGGCTCGCCGGTGCCGCCCTCGCGATGACCGAGTCGCTCGACGAAGACGTCGTCGACTTCGTCCCGAACTACGACAACCAGCTGCTGCAGCCGGAGGTACTCCCCTCGGCGGTTCCCAACCTGCTCGTGAACGGCGCAAGCGGTATCGCGGTGGGAATGGCGACGAACCTCGCCCCGCACAACCTCATCGAGGTCGTCGAGGGCGCGAAGCACCTGCTCTACCACCCGGGTGCGACGGTCGAGGAGCTCATGGAGTTCATCCCCGGCCCTGACCTTCCCGGGGGCGGCACCATCGTGGGCCTCGACGGCGTCACCGACGCCTACCGCACGGGCCGCGGGGCGTTCCGCACCCGCGCAAAGGTCTCGATCGAGCAGATCGGCCCGCGCCGCACCGGCATCATCGTCACCGAGCTGCCGTACCTCGTCGGCCCCGAGCGCGTCATCGACCGCATCAAGCAGGGCGTCGAGGCGAAGAAGATCACCGGCATCACCGACGTCGTCGACCTCTCAGACCGCAAGAACGGGCTGAAGCTCGTCATCACGCTGAAGACTGGCTTCTCCCCCGAGGCCGTGCTCGAACTGCTCTACCGCTACACGCCGCTCGAAGACTCATTCAGCATCAACTCGGTTGCGCTCGTCGAGGGGCAGCCGCAGACGCTCAGCCTGCGCGAAATGCTGCGCGTCTTCCTCGACCACCGACTCTCGGTCGTCACGCGCCGTAGCGAGTACCGGCTGCGAAAGCGCCGCGAGCGGCTGCACCTCGTTGAGGGCCTGCTTATCGCAATCCTCGACATCGACGAGGTGATCCAGGTCATCCGCACGAGCGACGACTCCGACGAGGCGCGCTCACGGCTGCAGCAGGTATTCGACCTCTCTGAGCTGCAGGCCGAGTACATTCTCGAGCTCCGGCTGCGCCGCCTGACGAAGTTCTCCCGCGTGGAGCTCGAAGGCGAGCGTGACCAGCTGAAGGCAGAGATTGAGGCGCTCCTCGAGATCCTCAGCAGCAAGGAGCGGCTCCGCGGAGTCGTCGCCACCGAACTCGACGCCGCGGCGACCGCCTACGGCACGCCGCGCCGCACGCTCCTCACTGGCGCGGTCGCACGCCCGGCCCGCGCGGCGGTCTCCCCCGACGCACTGCAGGTCGCAGACACCCCGTGCACCGTGCTGCTCTCGGCGACCGGTCGCGCGCTGCGTGTCGACCGCGACCCCGAGGGGCAGGAGGTGGCCCGCGCAACCCCGCGCGCCACGAAGCACGGTGCCGTCACGACCCGCATCGACACGACGGTCCGGGGCGAGCTGGGCGCGATCCTCTCCGACGGCTCGCTGCACCGCTTCACCCCCGTTGACCTACCGCTCGTGCCGGGGGCATCGATCGCGTTCTCGGCCGGCGTGAAGCTCGCCGAATACATCGGGCTCACCGACAAGAAGCTTCGCATTGTTGGGGTCGTGCCGCTCGACGCTGAGACCCCGGTCGGCATGTTCACCGAGCAGGGCATCGTCAAGCGCGTCGTGCTCACGGACCTGCCTGCGCGCCCCGAGTTCGAGGTCATTACCCTCAAGCTGGGCGACTCGGTCGTCGCCGCCTTCCCCGTGCCAGATTCCGCAGAGTTCGTCGCGGTATCGAGCGACGCCCAGCTGCTGCGCTTCTCTGCCTCCACCGTTCGGCCGCAGGGCCGGCCAGCCGGCGGTATGGCCGGCATGAAGCTCGGTGCCGGGGCACGCGTGCTCTTCGCAACGGCAGTCGCCGAGGACGCAGAGGCGCGCGTTGCAACCGTGGCCGAGGGATCCGACGAGAACGCGCTGCTCAGCGCGCTCGTGTCGTCTGCGAAGGTCTCGGACTGGGCAGAGTTCCCGGCGAAGGGCCGTGCGACCGGTGGTGTCCGCGCGCAGCGCTTCCTGAAGGGCGAGGATCGCCTCGTCGCGGCCTGGGTCGGCACGGGCGAGCCACGCGCCCTCGCCGCTGACGGCGCGGCCCGCAAGCTCCCCGAGGAGCTCGGCAAGCGCGACGGCTCGGGCACCCCGCTCGAGAGCGCGATTGCCTACATCGGTGAGGCGCCGTAGGCCGCTCCGTGCGGCTGACCCCAGCTAGCGCTGGTCCGCCGCTGTGAGCGCAGCCCGCCGCGTACTCACTCCGAGCTTCTTGTAGATAGCCCGAATGTGCGTTTTCACGGTCGGGTATGCGATCGACAGCTCTGCTGCGATCTCCTCGCCCGTCATCGTGGTGCGCAGGAGGGTGAGGATCTCGCGCTCGCGCCTCGTGAGCAGCCCCGTGACGACCGCCGAGTGCCGATCTCGCTCCGCGAAGATTGTCTGCAAGAACCGCTCGTGTGCGGTCCCTCCGTTTGCGTGGGCGCTGAGCAGGTCACCAATCACGGAGTCTGGGGCGAGAAACGGGGCGAGGACACGCTCACTCTCGGCCGCCTCAAGTGCCCGCTCAAGGTACTCGTGCGCGAGCGGCCCGCGGCCGCGTGCGGCAGCAAGGGAGGCCGAGGTCGCGAGGGTGCTCACGACCGCGTAGCGGGGCGGCGTGCTCACGGCGGCGAGGCTGAGCGCCTGGGCTGCCCGTTCCGCGTCGCCGAGGCGGCTGAAGAGCTCAGCGAGGAGCGCGTGCGCGACCGGGGCACCGCTGCGCATGAGCGCGGGGCTGGCGATCTGTCGTGCGACCGCATCGTTGCCCTCGGCGTGCGCGAGCCAACCGGCCGCCACGCGGCGTAGCGTTCCCCACGGGATTCCGTGCTTATCCTCGGCGCTCACGCCCTGCAGGAGTCGGGAGGCCTCCCGGTAGCGGTCCTTCCGCTGTATCGCGATCAGGCTCATCACGAGGAACAGCCGAGCGTGGGCTTCGAAGTCCGTTCCGGGGCTGCCCTCGCGTACGAGCGGGTCGAGCAGCGCGACCGCGCGCTCGAAGTCTCCGCGCCAGTACGCGATCGATCCCCGCGTTGAATCACACAGGCCGCCCTCGAAGCGTTCCCAGTCGTTCGCGGGGTTCTGGGGCCGCAGGCCGTCGAGGATCGTCTCAGCCTCGGTGAACGCACCGGCGAGCGCGAGCGCGAAGGCGAGGTTTGCCTGCGCGAGGTGGAGCGTCTCGCCCCGCTTGTGCAGCCGCGCCTCTTCCGACGCGGAGCGCAGCAGCGCGATTGCCTCCGGCAGGTTGCGCCGCAGTCGCACCTCTGCCCAGCCGAGCAGGAACAGCGCTGAGGGATAGTCGTCGCCCGGACCGCACTTGGCAAGCGCTCGCTTCGCTTCGTCGGCGATCGTAGCCTTCGTGGGTGTGTCGGGCGCGAGCAGGAGGTTGGTAAAGCAGGCGACGAACTCGGTGGGTGCGGCGCGCAGGCCTTGACCGCGGAGAAACGAGGCCCCGTGGGAATCACCGAGGAGGTCTCTGCAGCAGGCACGAATGAGCAGCAGGTCGGGATCCTCGGCAGCGGAGAACTCGACGCAGAGCTGCTCGAGCTCGGCGGTGTGCGACTCAAGGATCAGGTTGAGCCAGTGCCTGCGCAGGAGGCCGAGAGCGCGATCGACGTCGCCTGCTGCGAGCTCGCGACGGATGGCATCGATCATGACTCACAGGATATCCCTCTGTGCATCACGGGAGGAAGATAGCTCCCTCCTCGGCCACCGCCCCTCATCCGAGAAGGGTGAGATTGCTTCCGCGGAGCCCGGTTTTCGGGGACTATTGCAGCAATGCGCACAATCATCCCAGGCCTCACCCGCCACAATGCCGGCCGCGAGCTCCTGGCTGGCGTCACGCTGCTCGCGATCGCGATCCCGCTGAACATCGGCTACGCCCAGATCGCCGGGCTCCCCGCCACCGCCGGGCTCTATGCCCTCATCGTGCCCACCGTGGTGTGGGCCCTCGTCACCTCATCGCGGCAGCTCGTGGTGTCGCCTGACGCCGCGGCGGCAGCACTCGTCGCCTCGTCGCTCGGGGGAATTGCGGTCGCCGGATCCGCCCACTACGCCGCGATGGCGCTCGCGCAGGCCGTGCTCTGCGGCGTGCTCTTCCTGCTCATGTCGGTCTTCAAGCTCGGCTTTCTCGCGAACTTCCTCTCGAAACCGATCCTCATCGGCTTTGTCAGCGGCCTCGCCCTCGACATCCTGCTCTCCCAGGTCGCGAAGATGCTCGGCATCAGCGTCGAGTCGGGGGCCGAGTTCGGTGCGAAGCTCGTGCGCATCGCGACGGGGCTCGCCGAGACGAACCTGCCATCCGTGCTGATCGCGGCCGCGGGGCTACTCGTCCTCATCGCGGGGAAGAAACTCGCCCCAATGATTCCCTGGGCGCTCGCCGTCATGGTGCTGGCGACGGTGCTCGTCGTGGCAACCGGCGCGGAGGCGCACGGGGTGCGGGTGCTCGGGGCCATTCCCGGCGGGCCGCCCGTGCTCACCTGGCCCGTACTGGCGTGGCACGACTGGCTCGCGATCGTGCCGTCCGCCATCGCCCTCACGCTGGTCACCTCGGCGGAGGGGCTGCTGGTGGCTCGCTCCTACGCTGAGAAGCGCGGCTACGCGACGCGCCCGAACCGCGACCTGCTCGCGCTCGGTGTCGCGAACATCGCGGCCGGGGCGAGCGGATCGTTTGTGCAAGGTGCCTCGACGAGCCGCACCGCGGCGATGGACGCGGCCGGATCCCGCACGCAGCTGCCGTCGCTCGTACTCGCCGCCGGAACGCTCGGCTTCCTCCTGTTCGGCACCTCACTGCTCGCGAGCATCCCCTCGCCCGCCATCGGCGCGATCGTCGCCGTCGCAGTGCTTCCGCTGCTCGGGGTGACGGAGTTTCGCGGGCTCTGGCGCACCTCGAAGAGCGAGTTCTGGATCGGGATCGTCTGCCTGCTCGTGACCGTCTTCGTCGGCGCGATCGCCGGGATCCTCGTGGCCTTTGTGCTCGCGCTCGTGAATCTCGCCAGGCGCGCGGCGAGCCCCGCGATCGACGTCATCGCGCCCGGCGACGAGCCAGACGGCGCGCCGCGCGTCTCGGCCCCGAACACCGTCGTGCTGCGCATGGCCGCACCGCTGTTCTTCGCGAACGGCAGCGTCTTCGTAGCCGCAGCGAAAGCCGCGGTGACACGGCCGGCAGGCGAAGCGGCCGTGCGCTCGCTCGTCATCGACATGGAGGCCATCACCGACGTCGACGTCACCGGGGCCGAGGCCTTCGCAGGGCTCCGCCAGTGGCTCTCGGAACGCGAGATCGCCCTGAGCTTCAGCCGCGTCCGCAGCGACGCCCTCCCGCGCCTGCGCCACTTCGGAGTCGTCATGCCGGATGACACGCTGCACCCCACGAACCGGGCCGCACTCGGCGACCCCGCCTCACCCAACCCGCTCGAGTCAAGGGACCGCACATGCTAAACACCATCATCGGCGAGGTGCTGCCGCTCACCATCGCGATCGCAATCAGCCCGCTCTCCATCGTCGCTGTCGTGCTCATGTTGCTCTCCCCACGGGCCAAGCAGACAGGCCCGGGGTTCTTCCTCGGCTGGCTGCTCGGCATCGCGGTGCCGGTCACCGTGTCCGTGCTCATCGCCGGCCTACTCCCCGAGCAGGCGGCGACGGGTGGCAAGAGTGTGGCGCAGGCAATCACACACTTCGTCCTGGCCGCGCTCATGCTCCTGCTCGCGCTGAAGGGCTGGCGTGGCCGCCCGAAGCCCGGCGAGGACGCGCCGCTGCCGAAGTGGATGTCTGCCATCGACTCCTTCACCTTCGGCCGCGCGCTCGGACTCGGCCTGCTGCTCTCGGGGCCGCGCCCGAAGAACCTCCTCATCGCGGCCAGCGCCGGCGTGATTATCGGCAGCGCCGGGCTGAGCGCCGGCCAGGCAACGATCGCGACCGCCGTCTTCATCGGGTGCGCGGTGTCAACGGTGCTCATCCCCGTCGGCGCCTACTTCCTCGCGGCTGATCGGCTCAGGCCAGCGCTCGAGTCACTGCACCGGTGGCTCGCGCGCGAAAACGCAATCATCACGACCGTGCTCCTCACCGTCATGGGAGCCCTCATGCTCGGCAAGGGCATCGCCGCCCTGTAGCGAGCTCCGCGGCCCACTCGGGCCACCACTGAAAAGGAACACACATGAATCTCTGGGAAATGCTCGGCTGGATGCTCTGGGCAGTCATCTTCATCAGCTACCTGTTCGCACTCTTCGCGATCATCACCGACCTGTTCCGCGATCACAGCCTGAGCGGCTGGGGGAAGGCCGTGTGGGCACTGTTCCTCATCTTCCTCCCACTCCTCACCGCCCTCGTGTACCTCATCACCCGCGGCGGCGGCATGGCGTCGCGAACGCAGGCCGCGGGGCGCGAGGCGGAGGCCGCGACGGCCTCGTAGATTCGGGAGGTGGCCGGGCGCACCCCCGCGGAGGAGATCGCCGGGGCCGCCGAGCTGCTCGCCGCAGGCACCATCACGCAGCCCGAGTTCGACGCGCTCAAGGCGAAGGCGCTCGCCTAGGCCGCTGCCCGTCACACGCCTCCCGCGCTTCCGAGTGCCCCGTGTTTCCCGCGCACGCCTGCCAGCGCTTCCCGCGCACACCTGCCGCGCGCACGCGGCATCAACCGTGAGCACTCAGACCCGCACCACTTCGAAAGGACCCCACCTTGTCCCCCATCCCCGTAAACGTCAAGAACTTCAACCGGGCAGAAACCGATCTCATGTTCTCCCGCCTGGCGCTAGGCTCTGGCCTGGGCCAGTGGAACCACACCTACGAGCTCAAGCCGCTCGACGACCAGCCCATCATCCGGCAGAACCGGGACACGCTGTACAGCAGCGCGATCATTGATGTGCGAGGCGACGTCACTGTCACGCTGCCCGAGGTCGGCGACCGCTACATTTCGGTGTGGGTCGTCAACCAGGATCACTACGGCCCGCTCATCCTCAGCGAGGCCGGTGAGCACGTGCTCACCCGCGAGCTCGTCGGAAGCGATTACGCCGCGCTCATCGTGCGGATCCTCGTGGACCCGGCGGTTCCCGCGGACGTCGCCGAGGTGAACCGGCTGCAGAACGCCCTGAAGCTCACGGGTGGCGGGTCGGGCCCGTTCCCGCTCCCCGACTACGACGAGGCCTCGCACACTGAGACCCGCGAGGCGATCCTCACGCTCGCGCGCGGCGTGAGCAAGTACGACCGCTCGTTCGGCACCGCCGCCGAGGTGGACCCGGTGATGCACCTTCTCGGAACCGCGTCAGGCTGGGGCGGGCTCCCCGAATACGAGGCGACCTACATTAGCGTGAGCGAGAACCTCCCGGTCGCCGAGTACCGGCTCCGGCTGAGCGACGTTCCCGTCGACGCGTTCTGGTCGGTCTCGCTGTACAACGCCGCGGGCTACTTCGAGGAGAACGCGCTCGGCGTGAACAGCATCAACAGCCTGACGGCGGTCAGGGACGCCGACGACGGCGTGACGATTCGCTTCGGCGTACAGCTCGACGGCGTCGCAAACGCGCTGCCCATCATGCCGGGCTGGAACTACGTGCTGCGACTCTACCGCCCCAGGCCCGCGGTGCTTGACGGCACGTGGGTCGCGCCGCGGCCGGAGCTCGTGTGAGCGGGGAGCGCGCGGCGTCGCAGCCCAGCGCCGTCGCGAACCTGCGAGATCTCGGGGGCATTGCCGCCGCTGACGGTGCGCTCGTCGCGCCCGGCGTGCTGTTCAGATCAGCGTCACTCTCCGCGCCCGGCGCAGAGGAGGCCCTCGGTGCCCTTGGCGTTCGCACCGTGTTCGACCTCCGGACAGCGGACGAGGCGAGCTCAGCCCCCGACCGCGTGCCAGGGGGCGCACGCGCGGTCGCACTCGACGTGCTTGCGGACAGCTCCCTGAGTGTCGCGGCGACGCTCGGGAGCATCACGAGCAATCCGCAGGGGTTCGCTGACTCGCTCGCCGGAGGCAAAGCGGAGCGGCTGTTTGAGGAGACCTACCGCGACCTCGTGCGGCTTCCCTCGGCACAGCATGCCTACCGCGCGTTCGTGCTCGACCTCGCCGATCCAGCCCGGGAGGGTGCGGCGCTCTTCCACTGCACCACTGGCAAGGACCGCACGGGATGGGCCGCAGCCCTGGTGCTCTCGATCCTCGGCGCTTCCGAGGACGCCATCTCTGCCGACTACATGCGCACCAACACCGACCTGCTGCCGGCACTCGAGCCCGTGTTTGCGGCGCTGGAGGCACAGGGCGTCAGCCGGGCGACCGTCATGCCGGTACTCGGGGTTCGCGAAAGCTACCTCGACGCTGCCTTCGGGCAGGTGCGCGAGCAGTACGGCGACGTCGCGCGATACGCGACCGAGGGGCTAGGCTTGCCGCCTGAGGCCCTCACCGCGCTCCGCGCACGCATGCTGTAGCGCTCGGGTGGTTCCACGGCGGGCGCGCCGCCGTGGAACCACCGCGAGGAGCACCTCCAGAAGCACCGCCGTTGGGGCGCCGCAGCGCAGCTAGGCGTCGATGCGCTCCCGGTCGAGGTCGTCAGCGTTCTCGATGATGAACTCCTTGCGCGGGGCAACCTCGTTGCCCATGAGCAGCTCGAACATCTGGGCCGCCGCGTGTGCGTCTTCGAGGCGCACCCGGCGCAGCGTGCGGTGCTCGCGGTCCATCGTGGTCTCTGCGAGCTGATCGGCGTCCATCTCACCGAGGCCCTTGTAGCGCTGGATCGGCTCCTGGTATTTCTTCCCGCGCTTGCGCAGGTCTGTGAGCAGCGTCTGCAGCTCGCGCTCGCTGTAGGTGTAGATCACGTCGTTGGGCTTGCGGCCCGCATTCTGCACGATGACGCGATGCAGCGGTGGCACCGCTGCGTACACACGGCCGGCTTCGAGCATGGGGCGCATGTAGCGGAAGAACAGCGTGAGCAGCAGCGTGCGAATGTGCGCGCCGTCGACGTCCGCGTCGCTCATAAGAATCACCTTGCCGTAGCGCGCCGATTCGAGGTCGAAGTCGCGGCCCGATCCCGCCCCGATGACCTTGATGATCGCGCCGCACTCGGTGTTCGAGAGCATCTCGGCGAGCGAGGCCTTCTGCACATTGAGGATCTTGCCCCGGATCGGCAAGAGCGCCTGGTATTCGCTGTCGCGTGCCGGCTTCGCGGTGCCGAGGGCACTGTCGCCCTCGACGATGAAGAGCTCAGAGTTCGCGACGTCTTTCGAACGGCAGTCAATGAGCTTGGACGGCAGCGAGGAGCTCTCGAGGGTGCTCTTGCGGCGCGCCGTGTCACGCTGCGTCCGCATGGCGATCCGAGACTTCATCTCAGAAACCATCTTCTCGAGCAGCGTGCCGGTCTGGGCCTTGTCGTGCTTCTTCGTCGACTCGTAGCGCTCAGTCAGCGCCTTCGCCACGGACTTCGACACGATCTGGCGGACGGCGGCTGTGCCAAGCACTTCCTTCGTCTGCCCCTCGAACTGCGGCTCGGGCACCCGAACGGTGACCACGGCGGTGAGCCCCGTGAGGATGTCGTCTTTCTCGGGCTTGTCCGAACCGGCCTTCAGCTTGCGAGCGTTCGTCTCGATCTGCTTGCGGAAGAACTTGGTGAGGCCCTGCTCGAAGCCGGCGAGGTGCGTGCCACCCTTCGGCGTCGCGATGATGTTCACGAAGCTCTGGATCTCGGTGTCGTAGCCGGTGCCCCAGCGGAGGGCGATATCGACCTCACACTCACGCTCGACCTCGCGCGAGACCAGGTGCCCGGTCGTCTCGTCCATCACGGGAACGGTCTCCGTGAATTTCCCGGAGTCGTTCACCCGCCACGTGTCGGTGACCGGGGCGTCGACGGCGAGGAAGTTGACGAACTCCGCGATCCCGCCCTCGTAGTTGAAGCTGTGAACGACTGGTGCGCCGCTCTCGTCGAGCGATTCGGGTCGCTGATCGACAATTTCGATCGTGAGCCCCGTGACCAGGAAGGCGGTTTGCCGGGCACGCGCGATGAGCGCGTCGGCCTCGAAGCGCGCGGTCGACAGGAAGATCTGCGGATCCGCCCAGTAGCGCACCCGCGTACCGGTGACGCCCTTCTTCACCTTGCCGATCGCCTGGATACCCGTCGCGCGGTCAAACGGAGCGAAATCGCTGTCAGGGCCCTCGCCAGCGAACACCCCTGGCTCGCCGTGCCGGAAGGACATCGCCCAGGTCTTGCCGTCGCGGTCGACCTCGACGTCGAGGCGTGAGGACAGTGCGTTGACCACGGAGGCGCCGACACCGTGCAGGCCGCCGGACGAGGCGTAGCCGCCGCCACCGAACTTGCCGCCCGCGTGCAGCTTCGTGAAGACGAGCTCGACGCCGCTCAGACCGCTGCGCGGTTCGATGTCAACGGGCACGCCTCGCCCGTCGTCGGCGACGGTGACGCTGCCGTCCGCGTGCAACGTGATGCGAATGCTCGAGCCGTGGCCTGCGAGGGCCTCGTCAACGGAGTTATCGATGATCTCCCACAGGCAGTGCATGAGTCCGCGCGAGTCGGTCGTGCCGATGTACATACCCGGACGCTTACGAACGGCTTCAAGCCCCTCGAGTACGGTGAGGTGCCTGGCAGAGTAACTGGATTCAGCCACGTGAAAGAACCTGCTTTCTTGGAGACTCCCCCACTGTAGAGCACGCCACCGACACTGCCTGTGACTGGGCACGGCGAGTGAGGTTTCTCGAGCGAAAACACCGCGGATCGTACGCGGTCAGCGAAACGGCACCCACAAACAGCGCCTTATAGGCTGAGGGATGATTGGATGGAAGCAATTGAACTACCGGGAGGTGGCCATGAGCACACTGGAACAGACCGCTGACGTAGCGGAGGCGACAACGGCGGAACGTCCGCTCAGCGGACTCGACCGTTGCGACAGCTGCGGCGCACAGGCATACGTGCGTGCGACGCTGAGTGGCAGCGAGCTGCTCTTCTGCGCACACCACGCAGCCAAGCATGAGGCGAAGCTTCGCCCAATGGCTGAGGCATGGCACGACGAGAGCCACAAGCTCAACGCGTAACCCGCGCACGGCGCCGGTACGCAGCAGCGTTCGGTAACAGGAAAGGCCCCGGGATTTCTCCCGGGGCCTTTCCTGTTCCTGCTGGGCTCTCGCCTAGTCGAGGTAGTCGCGCAGCTGCTGGCTGCGTGACGGGTGACGAAGCTTCGCCATCGTCTTCGACTCGATCTGGCGGATGCGCTCACGCGTCACGCCGAACGTGTCACCGATCTGGTCGAGGGTCTTCGGCATGCCGTCGCCGAGGCCGAAGCGCATCTTGATGACGCCTGCCTCGCGCTCCGAGAGCGAGTCGAGGAGCTGTTCAAGCTGCTGCTGGAGCATGGTGAAGCCCACTGCGTCGGCGGGCACGATCGCCTCGGTGTCCTCGATGAGGTCACCGAACTCGCTATCGCCGTCCTCACCGAGAGGCGTGTGGAGCGAAATCGGCTCGCGGCCGTACTTCTGCACCTCGATGACCTTCTCGGTGGTCATGTCGAGCTCGCGGCTCAGTTCTTCAGGGGTCGGCTCACGGCCGAGATCCTGCAGCATCTGGCGCTGCACGCGTGCGAGCTTGTTGATGACCTCAACCATGTGTACCGGAATACGGATGGTGCGCGCCTGGTCAGCCATTGCGCGAGTAATCGCCTGACGGATCCACCAGGTTGCGTAGGTCGAGAACTTGAAGCCCTTGGTGTAGTCGAACTTCTCGACGGCACGGATCAGGCCCAGGTTGCCTTCCTGGATAAGGTCGAGGAACTGCATTCCGCGGCCCGTGTAACGCTTTGCGAGCGACACAACGAGTCGGAGGTTTGCCCCGAGCAGGTGGCTCTTTGCGCGCTGTCCATCACGAGCAACCCACTTGAGCTCGCGCTCGAGCTTTTTCGGGAGCCCCTTCTCGGTGCCCAGCTTCTCCTCTGCGAACAGGCCAGCCTCGATACGCATCGCAAGCTCGACCTCCTCAGCAGCGTTGAGAAGCGCAACCTTACCGATCTGCTTGAGGTAGTCCTTGACCGGGTCGGCGGTCGCGCCGGGGATCGCCGTCGTAACCGTCGGCACATCCTCTTCGTCACCAGCCTTGAGCACAATCGCTCCGGTCGGGAGCGGCTCGCGATGCTCAACAGCGGGCTGATCTTCCTCAGCCTGCTCGTCACTCGCCTCGGTCTCGTCGGGCTCGTCGAGGATCTCCTCGACAACCTTCTTCGCGCGCGTTGCAGGCTTCTTTGCGGGAGCCTTCTTCGCGGGAGCTTTCTTCACAGGCGCTTCTGCCTCGGTCGCGTCTACCTCAGCTGTCGCCGTCTTCGCCGCAGCCTTCTTCGTCGCTGTCTTTGCCGCCGCAGTTTTTGCGGTGGTGGTCTTCGCTGCTGCGGACTTGGCCGTAGCAGCCTTCTTTGCAGGGGCCTTTTCTGCCGTGGCCTTATCTGCGGTGGTCTTCGCTGTCGACGCGGCCTTCTTAGCGGGAGCCTTCTTCGCTGGCGTTTCAGCCACGTTCTGCTCTTCGCCCTCAGCCGTCTTCGCCGCGCGAGTCTTGGTCGTTGTCGCTGCTGCCACGCAACTTCCTCTCAGATCTCGTCGGTGTGCATCCTAAAAACTGCGCACACCATGAAAACCCATGTCAAGTCCGCGGTGTTCCCGCGACGTTTGAAATGGGTTCGTAGGGTCTATTATTGCACGCCCGGACCGTCGTTCGGTTCAGGCCCCTCATTCCGCTCCGCGAGGAAGCGTTCGAGCTCGCTCGCCAACTGGTCGGCGGTGGGCATCATTCCGTCTTCCCCGAGGAGCGAAACACGCTCACCCTGGGCCTCGACGTACTTGTCGAACCGGCGCTCGAGGTTAACGAGCATCTCGGTGGACTCTTCGTTCTCGGCGATCTGACGATCAACCTGCACCCTGAACTCGCGCGCCCGCTCACGCGCCTCATCTGTGGCGAAGAGCAGCCCGGTGGCCGCCATGATGTTGTCAAGGGCCGCGCTGAGGAGCTCCGGGTACTCGTTGTTCGCGAGGTAGTGCGGAACGAGGTGAGCAAAGCCCACCACTTCTTCGCCGACGCCGTGGAGGCGGTACTCGAGCAGGTGCACCACGCTCGCTGGAAGGCGCGTGGTGGGCTTCCACACCGAGCGCTCGAGCAGGTCGTCGCGAGTACCGCTGACGGTGCCGACGATCGGGCGCGTGTGCGGGACCGGCATGGGAACGGCCTGCACCCAGGTGGTGACTGAGACCTCGAACTCATGCACCAGCAGGAGGACTGTGTCGACGAACGACTCCCAGCGGAAGTCAGGCTCGAACCCCGAGAGCAGCAGGAACGGCGCTCCCAGGTCGTCGCGGGCGACGCTGAGGATGAGCTCTTCCGGGCTGTAGTCGGTGAAGTGGTCCTCGTTAAACGTGATGAGCGGTCGACGGGCTCGATAGTCGAGCAGCTCGTCTGCATCGAAGCGAATGATTTCCTCGGGCTTGCAGCGCTCCCACAGGTACTGCTCAAGCTGAGAAACGGCGTTCCCGGCATCGCTGGATCCCGAAAGCGCGACAACGAGCGGAAGGCCCTTCGCGACACTCGCGCGGCGTTCCGCGTACACGGCAGAGAAGAGAGATTCGGTCACCTTCCCATTGTACGAAACCCACCGCTGAACTGGCTGAAATGCGCGACAAGCGAACACCCGAGGTTCCGCTCCGGGAGATTCCTAGAAGTAGTAGGCTAAAAGACGCGCACCGCATACCGCGCGGATCAGGCGATAGTTCAAGAGACCCGAGGGAGACCCCACTTGGCCGAGCACCAGTTTGACATTGTAGTTCTTGGTGGCGGAAGCGCCGGATACGCTACCGCAGTCCGAGCAACACAACTCGGAATGACTGCAGCGATTATCGAGAAGGACAAGCTCGGGGGCACCTGTTTGCACCGCGGCTGCGTTCCGACGAAGGCACTCCTCCACTCAGCAGAGGTGGCCGACGTCGCACGCGAGGGCGCAACGTACGGTGTTCACTCGCACGTCGAGTCGATTGACATCACCGCTGTGAACGGCTTCCGCGAGAAGCTCGTGGCCGGCAAGTTCAAGGGGCTCCAGGGCCTCATCAAGGCAAACGGCATCACCGTCTTCGACGGCGAGGGCCGCCTCACCGCTGCAAACACGATCCAGGTCGGCGAAGACACCGTCGTCGGCAAGAACGTCGTACTCGCCTCAGGCTCGTACTCGCGTTCGCTTCCGGGCCTCGAGATCGGTGGCCGCGTCATCACGAGCGAGCACGCCCTTGAGCTCCAGGAGATCCCGAGCAAGGTCATCGTGCTCGGCGGCGGCGTCATCGGCGTGGAGTTCGCCAGCGTCTGGCGTTCATTCGGCGCTGAGGTCACCATCGTTGAGGGCCTGCCCCACCTCGTCCCGAACGAAGAAGAGTCGGTTTCGAAGCAGCTCGAGCGCGCCTTCCGCAAGCGCGGCATCAACTACAAGCTCGGGGTGCGCTTCCAGGGCGTCACTCAGGACGCATCGAGCGTCACGGTCACCCTCGAAGACGGCACGACCATCACGGCCGACTACCTTCTCGTCGCAGTCGGGCGTGGCCCGGCAACCCAGAACCTGGGCTTCGAGGAGGCAGGGATCGAAATGGATCGCGGCTTCGTGCTCACGACCGAGCGCCTCGCAACGAACGTCGCTGGCGTTTACGCGGTCGGAGACATCGTGCCCGGCCTGCAGCTTGCGCACCGCGGTTACCAGCAGGGCATCTTCGTCGCTGAGGAGATCGCGGGCCTCAACCCCGTCGTCGTCGCCGATGCGAACATCCCGAAGGTCACCTACTGCGATCCTGAGATCGCTTCGGTCGGCCTGACCGAGGCAAAGGCCGCTGAGAAGTACGGTGCTGAGAACATCACCGCGTTCGAGTACAACCTCGCGGGTAACGCGAAGAGCTCGATCCTCGGCACCGCCGGAACCGTGAAGGCTGTCCGCCTGAACGACGGCCCCGTGCTCGGTGTCCACATGATCGGTGCCCGCGTCGGTGAGCTCGTTGGCGAAGCCCAGCTCATCGTGAACTGGGAGGCGTACCCGGAGGATGTTGCACCGTTCATCCACGGCCACCCCACCCAGAACGAAACCATTGGCGAGGCCATGCTCAAGCTCGCCGGCAAGCCCCTGCACGCCATCTGAGCCGGCGTCACAAGCTAGTTACTTACAGAGAATTTTAGAAGGAGAATCACGATGAGTGAATCGGTAGTCCTCCCCGCGCTGGGCGAGAGCGTCACCGAGGGGACGGTGACCCGCTGGCTGAAGCAGGTCGGGGAGACCGTGGCGGTCGACGAGCCGCTGCTCGAGGTCTCCACCGACAAGGTGGACACCGAGGTTCCCTCGCCGGTCGCCGGTGTGGTTGAGCAGATCCTGGTACAGGAAGACGAGACCGCTGAGGTTGGTGCCGTACTCGCCGTCATCGGCGATGGAAGCGGTGGCGGCGCAGCTCCGGCAGCCCCAGCCGCTGCTCCCGCAGAGGCAGCCCCGGCAGAGGCAGCTCCCGCAGCAGCCGCACCCGCAGCAGCAGCACCCGCAGCAACGCCCGAGCCGGTTGCGGCTCCGGCGGCTCCCGCCGCAGCTCCCGCGGCCGGTGGCGACTCGCAGGATATCGTCCTGCCCTCGCTCGGCGAATCCATCACTGAGGGCACCGTCACCCGGTGGCTCAAGGAGATTGGTGACACGATCGAGGTCGACGAGCCCCTCCTTGAGGTCTCGACCGACAAGGTCGACACCGAGGTTCCCTCGCCGATCGCAGGCATCCTCCAGGAGATGCTCGTCGGCGAAGACGAGACCGTTGAGGTCGGCGGCGTCCTCGCTCGCGTCGGAAGCGGCGCACCGGCAGCTGCAGCTGCTCCTGCGGCTCCCGCTGCAGCTGCTCCCGCAGCACCGGCTCCCGCTGCAGCTGCTCCCGCAGCACCGGCTGCGCCCGCGCAGGCAGCTCCGGCGCCTGCCGCAGCTCCTGCTCCGGCGGCACCCGCGGCCCCGGCAGCTCCCGCGGCTCCGGCAGCACCGGCAGCTGCTCCGGCGGCTCCCGCTGCCGCTCCCGCAGCTGAGGCTGGCGGCTACGTCACCCCGATCGTGCGCAAGCTCGCGAACGAAAAGGGCGTCGACCTCGCGACCGTCACCGGAACCGGTGTCGGCGGCCGCATCCGCAAGGAAGATGTGCTCGCGGCAGCGACCGCTGCTCCCGCAGCAGCTGCAGCCCCTGCGCCCGTCGAGCGCGTGGTCTCGGACCTGCGCGGCACGACGCAGAAGATGAGCCGTCTGCGGAAGGTCATCGCAGAGCGCGCCGTTGCTTCGATGCAGCAGACCGCCCAGCTCACCACCATGGTGAAGGTTGACGTCACGCGTGTCGCTCAGCTGCGCCAGGCAAAGAAGGACGAGTTCCTCGCCAAGACGGGCTCGAAGCTCTCCTTCCTGCCGTTCTTCGCGGTCGCAGCAGCAGAAGCGCTGCAGGCGCACCCAGTGATCAACTCGACCGTGGAAGGCGATCAGATCGTCTACCCCGCAACCGAGAACATCAGCATCGCGGTCGACACGGAGCGTGGCCTGCTCACCCCGGTGCTCCGCGATGCGGGCACGAAGAACATCGCGCAGATCTCGGGTGAGATCGCGGACCTCGCGGCTCGCACCCGCGACAACAAGCTCACTCCGGACGAGCTCAGCGGTGGCACCTTCACGCTCACGAACACGGGCTCGCGCGGCGCGCTGTTCGATACGCCGCTCGTGTTCCTGCCGCAGTCGGCAATCCTCGGCACCGGCATCGTGTTCAAGGAGCCCGCGGTGGTATCGACCCCCGAAGGCGACTCGATCGCGATCCGCTCGCAGGTCTACCTTGCACTGTCGTACGATCACCGCATCGTTGACGGCGCTGACGCGGCTCGCTTCCTGACGCAGATGAAGGCGCGTCTCGAAGAGGGCAACTTCTCGGCAGACCTCGGCATCTAACCGTCACCGAGTAGCCTCCGCTTCGGCGGACTGAGGAATTCAGGGGCTGGGGTGCAGCGCATTGCGTGCTGCACCCCAGCCCCTCCTTCTTTTTCCTGGCTGCCCGCGTGCGAGCGCCGCGAGCTGCTCGCGGGATGGCGGCACGGGCGTCACGCGCGCTTCGATGGCCTCCGCGAACGCGTCGCTCGCCTCAGCAACCGACCAGGGCAGCTGCCCGCCAACCTCCTCCGCGGTCACCGCGAGACGTTCCAGCACGTAGCCCGCGGCCGCTTCACCACCCCAGCGCCCGGCAACCTCCAAGAGTTCACGCTCCGCGACACCGAAGCTATGGCAACTCGCGTCATGGCCACGGCGGGCATGCGCGGCCCCCGCGCTCAGCGCGCGCCACGCCGCCCGACGCCCCGGACGTGGCACATCGAGGAGCCGGAGTTCCCGCGAGCCCGGGCTGGTGCGGTGGTACCTGCCGCCGCCAACCCGGGTCAGTTCGAGTCGATCGGCGAGACCCGCTCCCAGGCAGGCGCCGCGCGCCCGCACCTCGAGGGCGAGGAACCCCACCTCCCTGAGCGCGTACGCGAGCTCCCTCGCTCCGAGCGCCGCCGACCCCCGGGGCTGCGGGGGCCTTAGAGCGCTCCGCGGCTGCGGGGGCCTCCGAGGCCCCCGGACCCGATCCGGGGAGCGCTCCCGAGGTCTCCCCCACACCGGTCGGTTCTTCCGTCTCACCTGTACTTGCTGTTGCATGGCAGCAGTTTGCCCTGCCAGCGCACCCCAGACGCCTGTGCGCACAGCCCGGTGCGTGCTTTTCTCCTCGTTGAGCAAAATTCGAGGCTGTGGACAACGCTCCGCTCACCGCGAACTCACCGCGAACTCAGGGCGGATTGTCAACGGAGCCCCCGAGAGACGGTACGATGGAAGGTATGGCAGAGGCGAAGCAGAAGTCCCCGGGTCGCATCAAGCAGATGGTGCAGGTGTATCGCAACACCCGCACGGAAGATAAGCTGCTGACCCCGCTGATGCTGCTGTCCTTTTTGGGCCCGATCGTCGGTGCGCTGCTGGTGGCTTGGCTGCTTCCCGGCAGCTGGTTCAGCTGGATCCTCTGGCCCCTGACCGGCATCCTCGCCGGCCTGCTGATCGCAATGATCGTGCTGGGCCGCCGCGCTGAGGCGGTCGCGTACCGTCAGATCGAGGGCCGTCCGGGCGCCGTTGGCGCAATCGTGCAGAGTGCACTGCGCCGCAGCTGGCGCGGCTCAGAGGTTCCCGTAGCGATGACCCGCCAGCAGGATGCCGTCTACCGCGTCATCGGTCGCGGCGGCGTCGTGCTCATCTCAGAGGGCTCACGCCAGCGCACTCAGCGCATCGCGCAGGACGAGGAGCGCAAGCTCAAGCGAGCGATCTCGAACGTGCCGATCTCACACCTCTACGTCGGACCCGACGAGGGCGCAGTCGCGCTCCCGAACCTGTCCAAGGAGCTCCAGAAGCTCAAGAAGTCGTTGAACCGCAACGAGATCGCGGCGGTCTACAACCGTCTCTCCTCGCTGCAGCAGAGCCCCGTTGGCATCCCGAAGGGCATCGATCCCAACCGCGTCCGCGCGCAGCGCCCGCGCTAAGCTCGGAACACGATGTCTCAAAAGTTTGGCGATCTCGCCCCGAGTGATTTTCCGGGCGAGCGTCTGGGCCTCCCAGAGGCCGGGCCCCGCTCCGTCGCTCGCGTCGGGCGACGACTGCTTGCCGTGTGCATCGACTGGGCTCTCGCCGCAATCCCCGCGTATGTGCTCATCGGTGGGCCGCACGCGAAGTGGTGGCACTTGCTCGCATTCGCCGTGCTGCAGATGATCTTCATTCCGACAATCGGTGGATCATTGGGTCACCGTATTGTCGGACTCAATGTCGTACCGATTGCCGGCGGCTGGGTCGGGATCTGGCGGCCCATCGTGCGCAGCCTGCTCGTCACCCTCGTAGTCCCCGCCCTCGTCTGGGATTCAGACCAGCGAGGCTTCCACGACAAGATCGCTGGGACGGTGTTGATTCGCGCGTAGCGCGACCACTGGATCATGCGAACACACGATGTCAGAGCCGACACCGGTGTTCTGTGCGCCGCAAGACGTAACACGCCTGAAACAGTGCTTCCATGCGCTCGAAATGCTGGAAGCATAGGCTTGACCTACGAAGCGGCAGCCTGCCGCACCGAAAAGTGAGGATCCAATGTTCAAGACTCCCCAGGAAGTCATCGACTATATCCGCGAAACCGATGTCAAGTTTCTCGACATTCGGTTCACCGACCTCCCCGGCGTGCAGCAGCACTTCAACATCCCGGCGAGCACGGTAGACCTCGAGTTCTTCGAGGTCGGGCAGATGTTCGACGCCTCCTCGATCCGCGGCTTCGCGTCGATCGCTGAGTCGGACATGCAGCTCATCCCCGACGTCACCACCTGCTACGTCGATCAGTTCCGCGCTGAGCGCACGCTCATCATGGTGTTCGACATCTACAACCCGCGCACGGGCGAGATCTACTCGAAGGATCCGCGTCAGGTTGCGAAGAAGGCCGAGCAGTTCCTGACTTCGACCGGCATCGCCGACACCGCATTCTTTGCACCGGAGGCCGAGTTCTACATTCTCGACTCGGTGCGCTACGAAACCACTCCGCGCCGCACGTTCTTCGAAATCGACTCGGAAGAGGCACACTGGAACTCTGCGACCGAGTACGAGGGCGGTAACCTCGGCAACACGACCCCGCAAAAGGGTGGCTACTTCCCCGTCTCCCCCGTTGACAAGCAGGCCGACCTGCGCGACGACATCTCAATGCGCCTCATCGAGGCGGGCCTCAAGCTCGAGCGCGCGCACCACGAGGTCGGGGCTCCCGGCCAGGCCGAGATCAACTACCGCTTCGACACCATGGTCACCGCGGCAGACGACGTGCTGAAGTTCAAGTACATCGTGAAGAACACCGCAGAGCTGTGGGGCAAGACCGCGACGTTCATGCCAAAGCCCGTCTTCGGTGACAACGGCTCCGGCATGCACACCCACATGTCGCTGTGGGCAAACGGCGAGCCGCTGTTCTACGACGAGAACGGCTACGCCGGACTTTCGGACACCGCCCGCTGGTTCATCGGCGGCATCCTCAAGCACGCACCGTCGCTGCTGGCCTTCACGAACCCGACGATCAACAGCTACCGTCGCCTGGTGAAGGGCTACGAGGCACCGGTGAACCTCGCATACTCGGCAGGAAACCGGTCGGCCGCGATCCGCATCCCCCTCACCGGGTCGAACCCGAAGGCGAAGCGCGTCGAGTTCCGTGCGCCCGATGCTTCGGGCAACCCGTACCTCGCGTTCGCCGCGCAGCTCATGGCCGGCATAGATGGTATCCGCAACCGCATCGAGCCAGGCGAGCCCATCGATAAGGATCTCTACGAGCTTCCCCCCGAGGAGGCCGCGAGCATCCCGCAGGTACCCGGGTCGCTGCAGGAGGCGCTGAGCGCGCTTGAGGCGGATCACGCGTACCTGCTCGAGGGTGGCGTGTTCACCGAGGAGCTGATCCAGACCTGGATCTCGCTCAAGCATGAGCTCGAGATCCTGCCGATGGCGATTCGCCCTCACCCCTACGAGTTCGAGCTGTACTACGGCGTCTAACCCCACGAGGGCCAACGGCCCGGAGTGACGAGAGTGGCTGGGCGGAACGCGAGTTCCGCCCAGCCGCTCTGTCGTTCGCCTCGTCAAGCGGCGCCGCCAGTCTCCGGGTGCAGCCTTCAGCTTTGTCTTTCGGTTTCGATTTTCCGGTTCCCACCCGGAACTGTGTCCGGACCCCTTCACCTTTGCTTGACTGTGAAGCAGTCCGGGCACTCTGCTCGCGACAGCTCAAGTTGAAGGACACCACAAGATGGCGACGTTGTATACCAGAACGACTCACTCAACCGCGGGGGCCAGCCCTCGCAGCGCTTCCGAGAACTAGGCGGGGACCACATTGGCAACGTTCATAGTTCTCCTCCTGATCCTCGTCGTCGCGTTTCTCGTGACCTCCATGGTCTTCAGCCGCAGGGCGAAGCAGCAAGACCACTACCCCATCAGCATCCCCGCGGGCAGCGACGTACAGGGCTTCATGGACTCCGTGCTGGGAGATCTTCCCGGCGGATGGAGCATGTTCGGCGAGAAGCGCACCCACTCAGGTGCCTCCGCAGAATGGGATGCGCACACCGAGGGCGGGAACTTCCTCAACATCGCTACGGGCAACGGCGCACTGGGGTCACTCTACGTCCTCTCAGTGGAGTTGCAGGTCACCGGGACAGACGAGTACGGCCGTCCGACGCAGGTGGGCTATGACCAGGCCCCACCGCAAGACGATTACGAGGGCCACGTCTGGGTGTCGTACACGACCCGCGGCCAGGGCCGGACTTGGCCGCTCCCGTCGAGCCTGAAGATTATCAAGGCGCGGGAGTTCCTCAGCGAAAAGCTTGGCTCGTAGACTCATTCCCGCGAACGAGCCCGACTGGCGTCGGTGAAAATGCAGCGGCCGGTCGGAACTCAGTGTTCCGACCGGCCGCTGCCAGAAGTCTGTGACGCGCGCTCAAGCTGCGCGCTACGGGGTTACTTGCGCTTGCCGATACCCAGATCGCGCGCGGTCGACTTGTCGCCGGTGAAGGAATTCCTGAGCGCAAGCGAACGCACGATGCCGTCCGCGATCTGCCGGGAACGGTCGGCTGCGGTGACGCCCTCGGTAGGCGCCTCCTCGGTCTTCTGGAAGCCCGCCCGAATTTCCTCATCTAGCCCATCGAGGACAGATTGCTGGATGTGAGCTGGGAGACGGCCAAAGCTTTCGCTGTACATAGTGACAATGTTAGGCCAAAGCGCGGCTCTCCGGCGACGCACCGCCGGTATTCGAACAACGTCGTCTCGGGATCCGCGTCTTCGTGCGCGAATCCCGAGACGATTTCAGTGGCCGCGGGCGATCCACTCTTCGAGGTGCGGTGCCTCCGCGCCGATCGTCGTCGAGTCGCCGTGCCCGGTGTACACGACGGTGTCGCCGGGAAGCGTCAGAAGCGCCTCACGGATCGACTCGATGATCGTGTCGAAGCTGCTGTACGAACGCCCGGTCGCCCCGGGCCCACCCTGGAACAGCGTGTCGCCCGAGAACACGGCCCCGAGCGCCGGCGCGACGAAGCAGGTGGAGCCGGGCGAGTGGCCCGGCGTGTGCTTCGCGGTGAGCTCGACCCCTGCGACGGTGAACACGTCTCCGTCGGCGATCTCCGCGTCGGGGGCCTCCGCGTACACGGTGTCCCACAGCATCCGATCCGCGGGATTGAGGTGGATCGGTGCGCCGAGCAGCTGCGCGGTTTCGACGGCAGCGCGGATGTGGTCGTCGTGCCCGTGACTGAGCAGCACAGCGAGGGTCTTGCGATCCCCCACCGCCGCCTTGATGGCTGCGGGATCGTGGGCGGGATCGATGACGATCACCTCGGCGTCGTCGCCGACGATCCAGACGTTATTGTCAACGTCCCAGGTTCCGCCGTCGAGCGAGAATGTGCCGCTCGTCACCAGGTTCTCAACGCGCGCGTTCACAACACCACCACCGATCTCAGTACGTTGCCCGTCGCCATCTTGGCGAAGGCTGCTTCAACTTCGTCGAGCTTGATGCGCTCGGTCACAAATCCTTCAAGGTCGAGTCTTCCGAGCTTCGCCTGATCGATGAGCATCTGAAAGTCGCGGCTCGGCAGGCAGTCGCCGTACCACGACGACTTCAGCGATCCACCGCGCCCAAACACGTCGAGCAGCGGCAGCTCGAGCATCATCTCGGGCGTCGGCACGCCGACGAGCACGACGCGACCGGCGAGGTCGCGCGCGTAAAACGCCTGCGTGTAGGTCTCGGGCCGACCGACAGCGTCAACGACGACGTCCGCGCCGAAGCCGCCGGTGAGGGCCTGGATCGCCTCGACGGCGTCGGCCTCCTTCGAGTTCACCGTGTGCGTCGCGCCGAAGCGCTTCGCCTGCTCGAGCTTTGCGTCGTCGATGTCAACGGCGATGATTGTCGTCGCTCCCGCGAGCTGTGCGCCGGCGATCGCCGCGGTGCCGACACCGCCGCAGCCGATCACCGCGACGGACTCGCCGCGCTGCACGTCACCCGTGTTGATCGACGCGCCGATCCCGGCCATGATCCCGCAGCCGAGGAGGCCGACGGCCGCCGCGTCAGACTCCTCATCGATCTTCGTGCACTGGCCAGCGGCAACGAGCGTCTTCTCGGCGAACGATCCGATGCCGAGCGCAGCCGAGAGCTCGGTGCCGTCTTCGAGGGTCATCTTCTGTGTCGCGTTGTGCGTGGCGAAGCAGTACTGCGCCTGCCCCTTCGCGCACGCCCGGCACTCACCGCACACGGCGCGCCAGTTGAGGATCACCCGGTCGCCGACGGCAACCTCAGTCACACCCTCGCCGACGACTGCCACGCGGGCGGTCGACTCATGGCCGAGGAGGAACGGGAAGTCGTCGTTGATGCCGCCCTGCTGGTAGTGGTAGTCGGTATGGCACACCCCGCAGGTGAGCACGTCGACGACGACCTCACCCGGGCCAGGCTCCGGCACGATGATCGTTTCTACGGTCGCGGGTGCGTTTTTCTCACGCACAACCACGCCCTGCACTCGATAGGCCACGAGTCCACCTTTCTTCAGGAAACGCCGAGGGTGGATCTGACCACCTTCGGCCTGTCGTCAGGCTATCGTGTTTCGGTGTGGCGGGGCCGGGCTAGCGGGTTCGATGCGCGCGGCGGCTAGGAGTCGATGTCTTCTTCGAAGTCGAGGTCTTCGCCTATGAGGATGACCTCAAGCATCTTTGCGAGATAGTTCATGCCGTCAGGCTACGCCGACTCGAACCTGAAAACTAGCCCCATAACGAAATGGTCACGAACTGTTCAGCTTCGCGCTATGCCTGCACCTCGGGGAAGAGCTCGTCCTCGCGGTACCCAAAGAACTCCCGCTCGAATACGGCTCGGGCTCGCCTGCTCACCGCGTGCCACCGTTCAACCAGCTCGGTCGTGCGCCCGCGCGGGTGGCCCAGCACCCCGGCGATGCCCGCAAGGTCACGCCAATCCCGCGGCAGAGCGTCTGAGACGCGCCCATTCCAGAGCCGCATCGCCGACCGCAGCGTGCTCGCCAAACGCCAGGCCTCTTCGAGGGTCTCCGCGTCCTCCCGGTCGATGAGCCCCAGGGTCGCCGCCGCCTGCAGCGCCGCAAGCGTCTCGACGGTGCGCAACTCGGGGTGTTGGGCCCCGTGCTGGAGCTGCACGAGCTGCACGAGCCACTCGACGTCGGTAATGCCGCCGGGGCCGAGCTTCAGGTGCATCCGCGGGTCGTCGCCCTGGGGCAGTCGCTCTCCCTCGACGCGCGCCTTCATCCGGCGTACGTCGCGCAGCTGCTCGTCGCGGAACTCGGCCGGATAGCGAATAGGATCCGCCATCGCGAAGAACTCGTCACTCAGGCTCGTGTCGCCGGCCGCGTGCCTTGCGCGCAGCAGCGCCTGCGCCTCCCAGGTCACCGACCAGCGGTCGTAGTAGCTGCGGTACGAATCGATGCTGCGCACGACCGGGCCGTTCTTCCCCTCGGGCCGCAGGTCGAAGTCGAGGTCGACGGGGAAACGCGGGTCGGAGACGAGGGATCGGAGCTCGCGAATGATCCTCCCCGCCGGCGAGACCGGCCCGACGCCGGTCGCCCCGCCCCGCGCGACGGCGATGAGGTCGATGTCTGAGGCGAAGCCGAGCTCTCCCCCGCCGAAGCGCCCCATCCCAACGAGCGCGATCTCCGGCGGCACTTCCTCGCCAGAGTGATGAGCGCGGATCGCCACGAGCAACGCCTCGAGGAGCGCGGTGTGCGCGCCGTCAAGCCCCCGCGCGACCGCATCCTCGTCGAGCACCCCGACAACGCGGCCCATCGCGAGCCGGAGGATCTCGCGGCGGTGCACGCCGCGGAGTCGCTCGGCGGCGGAATTCAGTGAGGATCGGCGCGACACGAGCGACCGCATCTCGCTCTGCAGCGCCGCCGGCGCGGGCGGAACCAGCAGTGCGTCGCGCTCCAGCCACGCGACGCCCTCGGGGTGGCTCTCAAGCAGACCAGCGGCATACTTCGAGTTCGCGAGGAGCTTCGTGAGGCGCTCGGCCGCGAGCGAACCGTCGCGCAGCAGCCTGAGGTACCACGAGGAGTTGCGGTTCGCCTCGCTCACCTTCCGAAACGCGAGCAGCCCGAAGTCCGGGTCGGTGCCCTCGGCCAGCCACTGCAGCAGCACGGGCGCAAGGTTCCGTTGAATCTTGGCGCTGCGAGACGGGCCCGCAGTCAGCGCCGCAAGGTGGCGCGTCGCGCCCTCGGGATCCATGAAGCCGATGCTCGAGAGCCGGGCCTTCGCCTGCGCGGACCCGAGCACGAACTCCTCGTCGCCGAGCGCCGCGACCGCGCTGAGCAGCGGTGCATAGAAGATCTTCAGGTGCAGCTCGCGGACCTCGCGACGCACCTGCTCCCAGAGCGCCCAGAGCTCCTTCGCGTTCCGCGCGAGACCCGACGCGCGGGCGAGCACGCGAAGCGCCTCATCGTCGCGAGGCATGAGCGCGGTGCGGCGGAGCTCGCGCAGCTGCAGTCGGTGCTCGAGCACCCGGAGAGTGCGGTAGTGATCGCTCAGCCGTTCGCCATCGGAGCGCGCGATATAGCCGTCTTCCACGAGGGCGCGCAGCGCGGGGAGTGTACCGCGGAGCTGCAGGTGCTCATCGTGCTGGCCGTGGACGAGCTGCAGGAGCTGCACGCTGAACTCGATGTCGCGCAGGCCGCCTGGGCCGAGCTTGATCTGGTACGGAAGATCCTCTGGCGCAATGTGCTCGGTGACACGCTCGCGCATGCGCTGCACGGAGCCAACGAAGTCCTCGCGGTTCGACGACGCCCACACGAGGTTCCGGGTCTGCGCCACGAACTCCTCGCCGAGCTCGAGATCGCCCGCACAGGCCCGCGCCTTAATGAGCGCTTGAAACTCCCACGCCTTCGCCCAGCGCTCGTAGTAGTTGAGCATCGACGACAGGGTGCGCACGAGCGGCCCCTGCCTGCCCTCCGGCCGCAGGTTCGCATCGACCTGCCAGAGCGGCAGCTCGAGCGCTGGGTCGTGAATCACCCGCATGACCTCGCGCGCAAGCGCCGAGGCCGCTCGCTCGTCGCCCTCAGCGATGAACATCACGTCGACATCAGAGACCACGTTGAGCTCTTCAGCGCCGCACTTCCCCATCGCGATGACCGAGAAGCGCAGGCCCTCAAGGGCCCCCGCGGAGATACGCGGCGTCGATCCCTCTTCGAGCAGGGTCGCCCGCCCCACGGCGATCGCGGCCTCGAGCGCCGCGTCAGCCATGCACGACAGCGCTGCGGCGACAGCCTCAAAGGCGGGCCTGGCGTCGGGAAGCTCCTCGTGCGAGCCGGCGCTGAGCAGATCGTACAGCGCGACCCCCGTGAGCAGCTCGCGGTACTTCACGCGCAGCGCGTTCCAGCCGGCCTCGCCGCTCAGCACCTCGCCACGGTGCGTGACGGCCGCAAGCATCTCCTCGCGTGCCTCCTCACCGCTCGGCAACCTGCCGTCCCGGCCGGTGAGGCCGCGAATCAAGTCGGGGTGACGCAACAGGAACGTCCCGAGCGCGGGAGATGCACCCGTGACGAGACACAGCCGCCGCCAGGCGAATGCATCGAGACTGATTAGGCGATCCGCATCGGTCTCCGCGAGCCGCAGGAGCAGCGCGAGGGTCGCGTCAGGATCCGCCGCCACCGCAAGCCCATCAAGCAACGCCGTATGGTCAATCCCGTCGAGCATCTCCGAGAGCTCGGCAATGCCATCCCGCGCCGCCGACAGGCCCTGAAACCCGGCGCGGGCATACGCGCTGAGCTCGCCGCGCCGCCCGCCCGGAGCAGTTCCCGTCGCCGACATGCGCGCCGTTAGATCGTGTCGAGCATTGAATTGAGCTCGAACGGGGTGACCTGGCTGCGGTACTCGTCGACCTCGCGACGGCTATCGCGAATGAGGTAGGCGAAGACCTGTTCCCCGAGCGTCTCAGCGACGAGCTCGGAACGCTCCATCACCGCAAGCGCATGCTCAAGGCTCTGCGGAAGCGGGTCGAAGCCCATCGCGCGGCGCTCGCCATCGCTCAGCGCCCACACGTTGTTCTCCGCCTCGGGCGGCAGCTCGTACTCCTCGCGAATGCCCTTGAGGCCCGCCGCGAGCAGCACCGAGAAGCCAAGGTACGGGTTCACCGCGCTATCCATGCCCCGGTACTCGATGCGCGCCGCGCCGCCCTTCCCTGGCTTGTACATCGGCACCCGCACGAGCGCCGAGCGGTTGTTGTGGCCCCAGCTCACGAACGACGGAGCCTCGTCGCCACCCCAGAGCCGCTTGTACGAGTTCACGTACTGGTTCGTGACCGCGGTGAGCTCGGGCGCGTGCCGCAGCACGCCAGCCACGAAGCGCCTCGCCGTCATCGACATCTGGTACTTTGCGCTCGGGTCGTAGAACGCGTTCTCCTCGCCCTCGAACAGCGAGACGTGCGTGTGCATGCCAGAGCCCGGGTGCCCCGCGAGCGGCTTCGGCATGAACGTCGCGTGCACGCCCTGCGCGATCGCGACCTCCTTCACGACCGAGCGGAACGTCATGATGTTGTCAGCCGTCGCGAGCGCGTCCGCGTAGCGCAGGTCGATCTCGTTCTGGCCCGGGCCCGCCTCGTGGTGGCTGAACTCGACAGAGATGCCGAGATCCTCAAGCATGTTCACGCTCTCGCGGCGGAAATCGTGCGCGGTGCCGCCTGGCACGTTGTCGAAGTAGCCCGCGCGATCCACCGGGATCGGCCCCTCGGGGCCAATGTCCTTCGACTTCAGCAGGTAGAACTCAATCTCCGGGTGCGTGTAAAACGAAAAGCCCATGTCGGCGGCCTGCGCGAGGGTGCGCTTGAGCACGTTTCGCGGGTCGGACACGGCGGGCTCGCCGTTCGGAGTGCGGATGTCGCAGAACATGCGCCCGGTCGGCTCGGTCTCGCCGCGCCACGGGAGGATCTGGAATGTCGCCGGATCCGGAACCGCGAGCAGATCTGATTCGTACGCGCGGGTGAGCCCCTCGATCGCGGAACCGTCGAAGCCGATTCCCTCGCTGAAGGCACCCTCGACCTCGGCCGGCGCAAGCGCAACCGATTTCAGCGCCCCCGCAACGTCAGTGAACCAGAGGCGCACGAATTTCACTCCGCGTTCCTCGATAGTCCGAAGCACGAAATCTCTCTGCTTGCTCACGCGGCAGCTCCTCTCGGGGCGCTTGATTGCACCGGGTCCGGTACGGCTTTCAGCCTACCGCGGGCTAGTCCTCTTCTTCGTCTTCCTCATTCCATTCGCGTGCGCGCTCAGCGAGGATCTGCGTGGCGCGCGCGGCTTCCTCGCGGGTCTTGAACGGGCCGACGCGGTAGACCGCGAGCGACTGCGGGCCCTCCTCGACCTCGTTTGTCTTGGTGTTGAACCAGTAGGTTTCCTCGGGGTCGTTGATTCCCCAGTCACGCTTACTCATTGGGCTTCCCTTCGATGTGAGCGGCTTGCACCACCGCTACCCGCTTGCTCCTAGACTAGAGGTATGCCTTTCGATGATCACGGCAATATTGTCCCCGGTGTCCTTCCCGCTCAGCGCGCTGTTCCCGCCGCGATCACGCGGCCACCCTATGTGGGGCTGCAAGAGCCGCCGCCCTACGAGGGCGACAACACCTACACGGAAGACGAGATCGCGAAGATTCGTGCTGCTGGCCGCATCGCCTCGCGCGCGCTCGATGCCGTGGGCGCGGCCGTAGCGCCGGGCGTGACCACCGCCGAGCTTGACCGAATCGGGCACGAGTACGTCATCGCCGCCGGCGCCTACCCTTCGACGCTGGGTTACCGCGGCTACCCGGCCTCCTCGTGCACATCGGTGAACGAGGTCATCTGCCACGGCATCCCCGACGACACGGTGCTGCGTGAGGGCGACATTGTGAACGTCGACATCACCGCGTACCTTGACGACTTCCACGGCGACACGAACTGCACCTTCCGCGTCGGCGAGGTCTCGGAAGAGGTCGACCTGCTCGTCGAGCGCACCCACGAGGCGATGATGCGCGGCATCAAGGCCGCGAAGCCAGGCCGCGAGGTCAACGTCATCGGCCGGGTCATCGAGACGTACGCGAAGCGTTTCGGCTACGGGGTTGTGCGCGACTTCACCGGCCACGGCGTCGGATCCTCGTTCCACACCGGCCTCATCGTGCCGCACTACGACTCTGCCCCGCGGTTCAACGACCTCATCGTGCCCGGTATGGTCTTCACCGTGGAGCCCATGCTCACCCTCGGCACGCACGAGTGGGACATGTGGGCAGACAACTGGACGGTCACGACGCGCGACAAGTCGATCACTGCACAGTTCGAGCACACGATCGTGGTGCGCGAGAACGGCTTCGAGCTGCTCACCCTTTCGGAGTAGCGCGCCCCGCCTCGATCCTTCACTCCCCGATTCATCTATTCCGAGCCTTGCATTGCCCGCGAACGGGCCGGAATAGATGAATCGGGGTGTTGAGGATGCGGTGAGGCAGTGGTGAGGCAGTGCAATGCCGCCGCTGGTGCTCCGCGCTCTTGCCGTGATGGAGTGCGCCTCGCCGCCGGCTCTCTCCCGCCCGGCCCAATGAGGCTCACCACATTTGAAGGTGCAGCCCTCAGCGATGATGAGCGCTCAAAAGCCATGACCTCAGCGAGGTCATGGCTTTTTTACTGATGATAACTCCTGACTTCGCTGAGGACATGTCTGTTGAGCGAGAATCAGGGTGGGCGTAGCCTCGCAGCGACCCATCTGCCCAGCGGAAACCAGCCAGAGTAGCCGGGCGCCGTCGGCTCCTTGCCGTGCACGGCAGAGCGGCCCGGGTCGTGAAGGTTTCGCGGCTCCCCAGCCGCGTCCGTCGGGCCCGGGGGCTTCCAGTGGGTCGGGCAACGCCGCGCTGCTCACGACTGGTCGCCGCCCGTTCTCTCCCACCCGAATAATCCTTGCTGAGTCTTGTACGACCTGCAGAAGGGTCGTTTTGAAAAACTCGGGGAAGGTGAGAGGCAGGCTAGCGTCGACCGAAAGGTGAGGGGCGGAGGAACCGCTCGCTGCCGCCGCGAGGGTCCAGCTCACCGTCGACGCCGAGTTACTCGGGTGGAGAGAAGGGAATGGGCCAGCTGTACGCCGGGTTCTGTCCCGCTGGCCGAAACCAACTTAGACGGTTATCTCTCTCGGGGCACTGTTACCAGTACCCTCTAGCAGCCCACCCGCAGACTCAGCGGGGCGCGTCATCGTCTGCTGTCTGGCCTTGCTCCGAACGAGGTTTACCTGGCCGCCCGTGTTACCACGGACGCCGGTGGGCTCTTACCCCACCCTTTCAGCCTTACCGGCCGCGGCGAACCACGGCAGGCGGTCTACTCTCTGTTGCACTTTCTCGCGGGTTGCCCCGGGTGGGTGTTACCCACCGTTCTCCCCTGCGGAGCCCGGACGTTCCTCGGCACGTCGTCGCAAGCGACGCGTGACGCAACCGTCCACCGGCCCATTCCGGTATTCAGTCTAGCGCGCTACTCGCCCTCGATGACGCGCACGAGGATCGCGCCCGTCTCGGGGCAGAACACGACCTCGTCGTGCGGTGCCTGGGTGATCGTGGAGAGATCAGCGGGGCTCAGCGCCATGCCGCTCGCCTCGGAGACGTTGCCGCGGAGCTTCGCTGCGCCGATGCCGACCTGCGCGCGGGTCTTCTCGTAGAGGGCGAGCAGGTCTCCCTGCACCTCGGAAGAGAGTCCGGCGCGCTCGGTTTCGGCGGCGGCACGATCGCGAGCGGTCTCTGCCTCTGCCGCCTCGATGCGTGCGTTGATTGCGGCGCGGCGCTCTTCGACGCCCGCGAGCACCTGCTCGGCCTCGGCAAACACAGCTTCGGCGGCCTCGACGATTTCCATCGCCTCGAGCTGCCGCTCCTCGAGCTCCGCCTTGCGTCGCCCCAGCGTGTCGAGCTCGGACTGCAGCGCGACAGCCTCCTTGCTGGAGGTGCTCACGGCGAGCATCTCGTGGTCGCGCTGCTCGCGCTGCTCGACCACGGCGACGTCTGCCTCGATGCGCGAGAGTTCGAGCCGCTTCGTGTCGAGCTCGCGCTGCGCGTCCATGTAGCGGTTGCGCACCTCTTCACGCTCACCCTCAAGTGCCCGGAGTTCGGCGCGTTCGGGAAGCTGCTCGCTTCGCTTGCGCAGCCGCGCGAGCGAGTGGTCGAGCTGCTGGAGGTCGAGCAGCAACAGCTGCTGGCGAGGAGTGGCCTTCATACCCTTTAGCTTACTCTGCGCCGAGCTCGCTTCCCGGGCGCGCCCCAACAGAAAAGCTCCAGGGGTCGGTGCGAACCTGGCTCACCCGAAACTCGACTCCTGGCAGCCGGGCCGAAAGCTCCTCGGCCGCGCCCTCAAGCCAGAGCGATTCGCTCGCCCAGTGGGCGACGTCGACGAGCGCGGGCCCGCCCGCGGCGGCGGCAAGCTCGAGCGCGTCCTGCGCGGGGTGGTGACGGAGATCCGAGGTGAGGTACACGTCGGCGGCGCGCACGAGCGGGTGGTCGAGCAGGCTGTCGCCGGCCCCGCCGAGGAGCGCTACGGACTCGATCGCGCGGTCAGGATCGCCCGCCACCCGCACCCCGCTTACCGTCGCGGGCATGACTCCGGCGACGAGCTCCGCGAACTGCCGGAGTGACAGTGGCGCGGGGAGCGTTCCCACGCGCCCGATGCCGATGCTCGGATCCTTCGCGAGCGGCACGAGCGGCACCGCGTCTTCGAGGCCCAGCCGCTTCGCGATCACGTCGGAGACGCCGCCAACGGGCTGGTCGGCGTTCGTGTGCGCTGCGATGAGCGCGCAGTCGGCGCGAATGAGGGCGGCGAGCAGCGCACCCTTGCCGGTGTCCTCGGCGACCGTGTGGATCCCCCGCAACAGCAGCGGGTGATGCGTGATGAGCGCGTCAGCCTCCCACGCCACCGCTTCCGCGACGGTGTCGGCGACGGCGTCAACGGCGAGCAGCACGCGCCGCAGCGGGGCGTCGTTGCGCCCCGTGACGAGGCCGACCCGATCCCACGATTCTGCGGTGTCGGCGGGCCACATGGCCTCGGTCTCACGGCGAAGGTCAGCAAGCGTGAACGTAGTCATGCTTCGAGGCTACCGCGCGGGCCGGTGGATATCGCTCGGCGCGACGGCCGCTACCGCCTGAGCAGCCGGCGCGCGACCGTGTTACCGAGCAGCTGTACGAGCTGGACGAGCACGACGATCACGATGACCGCAGACCAGGTGACCCACGGGTTCGCCTGTCGCCAGCCGTATTGCAGCGCGAAGTTGCCGAGGCCGCCCGCGCCGATTACCCCGGCCATGGCAGACATGTCGACAACAGCGATGAAGGCAAAGGTGTAGCCGAGCACGAGCGGGCCGAGGCCCTCGGGGATGAGCACGGTGCCGATGATGCGCAGCGGGCTTGCCCCCATCGCGCGAGCCGCCTCGATCTGGCCGGGTGGCACGGTGAGCAGGTTCTGCTCGACGAGGCGCGCGATACCGAACGACGCCGCGAACACGAGGGTGAACACGATCGCGGGCCCGCCGATGCCCTTGCCGGTGATGAGGCGCGCGAGCGGCTGCAGCGCGCCGATGAGGATGACGAATGGGATCGGCCGGAAGAAGTTCACGAGGAAGTTCAGCACCCAGTAGGTGGCACGGTGCTGAAGGATCCCGCCCTGGCGGGTCGTCGTGAGCAGCACGCCGATGGCCAGCCCGATGATGCCGCCGAGCAGCATCGCGAAGCCGACGTAGAGCAGAGTCTCGAGCACCGCATCAGCGAGCTTCGGGAGCAGTTGTATGAGCCGATCCATTATGCGAGCACCTCCAGCTCGGTCTGCTGTCCGAGCGCGGCGATCGCGTGCTCGACCTGCAGGTCATCCCCGATGAGCTCGAGCGTGAGCTTGCCGAAGGTGCGGCCCCCGACCTCGGAGATGCCGCCGTAGACGATGTTCACGCCGACGCCGCGGTCAGCGAGCGTTTGGAAGACGATGGGCTGATCGACGCTGCCGTCGCGGAACGTCATCGAGACGAGCTTTCCGCGGTGCTTCTCGCGCAGCGCGCGGAGGTGCTCTGTGCTGGGGGCCGAAGGCAGCGCGGTCGCGACGAAGCTCCGCGTGGTCTCGTTCTGCGGGTTGGAGAACACCTCGAAGACGTCACCGTGCTCTACGGCGCGGCCGCCCGCCATCACGGTGACGCGCTGCGCGATCTCGCGCACGACGTCCATCTCATGCGTGATGAGGAGGATCGTGATGCCAAGCTCACGGTTGACTCGCTGGAGGAGCTGCAGTACCTCGCGCGAGGTGTCTGGATCGAGCGCGCTGGTGGCCTCGTCTGCGAGCAGCAGGCCCGGGTTGGTTGCGAGCGCGCGGGCGATGCCGACGCGCTGCTTCTGGCCGCCCGAGAGCTGCTCGATGTGCGACTGCCCGTAGTCGGCGAGGCCAACGAAGCTCAGCAGTTCGGCGACGCGCGCTTCGCGCTCGGGGCGCGGGGTGCCGGCGACGACGAGCGGGTACTCCACGTTCTTCGCGACGGTCTTCGAGTGGAACAGGTTGAACTGCTGGAAGATCATGCCGATCTTCGAGCGGACGACCCGAAGCTTTGACTCGGGCAGCGCGGTCACATCCTCGCCATCGACGAGGATGTGACCGGCCGTTGCCCGTTCCAGGCCGTTGACCAGCCTGAGGAGCGTGGACTTGCCAGCCCCCGAGAACCCGATGACCGCGTGGATCTCACCTGACGCGATATCGATTGATACGTCGTCGACGGCGATGACTTCTGTGCCGTTGCGGCCTCGCGCTGGGTAGCGCTTGCCGACCGACTGGAGTTGTACACGGGTCATGGGTATCGAGTTTACTTGTTCGCTGGGGGTTACTTGCTCGCGCGGTAGGCGTCTTCGGCCTGCTTGAGCGCGGTGGCGAGCTCCTCCTGCGAGGTCTTTGCGAGCACCGCGGTGTCGCCAACGTAGTCCTTTACAGCGGCCTGGACCTTTTCGTTGTTCTGGTAGATGTCAACGAGCTCGAGGTAGGTCTTGTTTGCCTTGTCCTCTGCGCGCGCGGCGAAGATGTTCACGTAGGGTGCGAACGCGGGGTCGGCCGCGTCGTCCGAGCCGAGCGAGTCAGCGAAGTCGAGCCCGCCGATTTCGACGTAGTCGTTGTTCACGATGCCCGCGTCAACGTCGGGAAGCGACGCCGGGATGATGTCTGCGTTGAGCTCGGTGACCTTCACGCGCGACTTGTCGGTGTCGATGTCTGCCGCCGTTGAGGTCGGCGTGCCGCCGCCCGTGATCTCGATGAGGCCGAGGCTTTCGAGCACGAGCAGGGCGCGGGCGCGGTTCGACTCGTCGTTCGGGATCGCGATGGTGCCGCCTTCGGGGATGTCTTTGAGGTCGGTGTACTTGTCAGAGAACAGGTTCAGCGGGTAGATCACGGTCGAGCCGAGCGCGACGAGGTCGTCGTCTGCGTCAACGTTGTGGTTTGCGAGGTAGATGACGTGCTGGAACTGGTTGAGGTCGAGGTCGCCCTCGCTGAGCGCGGGGTTCGGCACGGGGTACTCGGAGAAGTCGACGATCTCGACCTCGATGCCTGCTGCGGCGGCCTCATCAACGAAGACCTCCCAGTAGGGCTGACCGCCGGGGACGACACCGATACGCACGGGGCCGTCAGATGACGATCCCTCGCCGGCAGATTCGGACGCCGGGGCGCAACCAACGAGCGCAGTTGCAGCGATCGCGAGGGCCGCGACGGAAGCGGCGAGTGCGCCGCGCTTCTTCAGAGACATGATGGTCCTTTTCGTAAGTGGTGGGAGGTCTGGGTCAGGCGGGCATCTCGTGTTCCGGCTCCGGGGCCGACCTGTGGCAGGAATCTTGCGCCTTGGCCGGAATCACTATGTGCCGCCTGTTACTAGACAATCCTGGGGCGTAGAGCCCGAATACCCCAATCGGACCGTCACATTGCGTCATGCACATGGGATACTGAAAGCGATCATTTAGCGAGTCGGGGGCGGAAAACATCGGCACCCCGAGAAGTTCGGAAGGAACCGTCGGTTCATATGAATCAGCCCACCACTGATCACCTCGAAGCCTGGAACACCAAGCAGGCACTGGCGGAACGAATGATTCCGCTCATTGGCCAGTTGTACCGCGATCACGACATCGTGATGAGTGTCCACGGGCGCAGCCTCATCGGCCGCTCCGCGATCGACATCATTCGCGCGCACGGCTACGCACGCAAGATCGATGACGCAGAGCTGTCGATCGCCGAGACCTCGGCAATCGTCGAGGCGCTCACCGCGATCCAGCCTGGCCCCGTCTCGCTCGACCTCGCGCTGCTCGCCAACGGCTTCCGCGAGTCGGGATCGACCGATCTCGAGGCCTACCTCCGCGCGGAGCTCGCCCCGGCACTCAGCGCCCAGCCCGCCTCGGGCCGCGACGTCGTGCTCTACGGCTTCGGCCGCATCGGCCGCCTCCTCGCCCGCATCATGATCGAGCACGCAGGCAGCCACAACGGCCTGAACCTGCGCGCGATCGTCGTGCGCAAGAACGGCGAGCACGATCTCGTGAAGCGCGCGAACCTGCTGCGCCGCGACTCGGTGCACGGCCCCTTCAACGGCATGATCAAGGTGCTCGAAGACGAAAACGTGATCCTCGCCAACGGCGTGCGCATCCAGGTGATCTACTCGAGCGATCCCGCAGACGTCGACTACCAGGCGTACGGCATCGAAGATGCGATCCTCGTCGACAACACCGGGCGCTGGCGCGACGCCGAGGGCCTCGGCAAGCACCTCGAGAACACGGGCATCTCGCGCGTCGTGCTCACCGCACCGGGCAAGGGCGACCTGCTCAACGTGGTGTACGGCGTGAACAACGACAAGATCACCGACGCAGACACGATCCTCTCCGCCGCATCGTGCACGACGAACGCGATCACGCCGGTTCTCAAGGTCATGAACGACACCTTCGGGGTCAAGCAGGGCCACGTCGAGACCGTGCACTCGTACACAAACGACCAGAACCTCATCGACAACTTCCACTCGGGTGACCGCCGCGGCCGCTCGGCGGCACTGAACATGGTGCTCACCGAGACCGGCGCCGCGAAGGCCGTTGCGAAGGCGCTGCCCGAGTTCGAGGGCAAGCTCACGGGCAACGCGATCCGCGTTCCGACGCCGAACGTCTCAATGGCGGTGCTGAACCTCCAGCTCGAGCGCGAGACCACCGCCGAGGAGATCAACACGCTGCTCGAGCAGGTGTCGCTCACCGGCAGCCTTCGCACCCAGATCGACTACGTCGAGTCACCCGAGATCGTCTCGACCGACTTCGTCGGCTCGAACCGCGCCGGCATCGTTGACGGCCTCGCGACGATCGTCACGGGCTCAAGCGCAGTCGTCTATGTCTGGTACGACAACGAATACGGATACAGCTGCCAGGTTGTGCGCGTCATCGAGCAGCTCGCAGGCGGTCACCCCCTGCAGCTTCCCGCGCTCGCCAAGTAGTCTGTAACTGTAAGCACTCATCAACCCGAACAGGAAGGAACTCGCATGTCCGAGAAGTACCTCATCGGAGTCGACGGATCCGATCACAGCCGCGCAGCCCTCGCATGGGGTCTCGCACGCGCCACGGATCGTGGCGCCACCGTCGAGCTCATTCACGTCGCAGACGATTCCTTCCTGTCGGAGAGTGTCGCGTTCCTCTCTGAGGCGCAGGCCGCCTCAGAGCAGATGCTCGCGCACGAGATCGAGCGCGCTCGCACCGAGCTCGGCTTCACGGGCGAGATCTCGGGCACCGCGGTGGTCGGCCACCCGATCGCCGAGGTCGAGGCGGCCTCGAAGCACGCCGACCTGCTCGTGCTCGGCGCACACTCTGGCGGAAAGTTCGCCGGCTCCGTCTTCGGTACCCGCGCCGTGAAGGTCGCGGCGGTCGCGCACTGCCCCGTGGCAGTGATCCCCGCTGAGCAAGAGGACACCGGCAGGGGTGTCGTTGTCGGCGTCGATGGCTCTGAGGCGTCGAAGCGCGCCATTGCATTCGCCGCCGAAGAGGCCTCGTTCCGCGGCGTGCCGCTCATCGCCGTCTACGCGTGGATGCCGCCCCTCACCCCCGGTCTCGAGTACCTGTGGAGCGAGGAGCTCGTCACCGCGCAGCAGTCAGCAGCCGAGGAGTCGATCGCGATCGGCACCGCCGGCCTCGCCGAGCGCTACCCCGACCTTGAGGTGCGCCGCGAGATCGTGCAGGCGCCCCCGGTGAGCGCGCTGCTGCAGGTCGCAGAGAACGCCGAGATGGTCGTGGTCGGCAGCCGCGGCCGCGGCGGCATCTCGCGCCTCCTGCTCGGCTCGGTCAGCCACGGCGTGCTGAACTCGCTGCCGTGCACGACCGTGGTCACCCGCGCGGAGTAGGCGCAGATAGTCGTGAGTGGCGATTTCAGTATTCACCGGGTCGTCACCGCAGGGGTACTCGGGGCAGGCCGCCCCGAGTACCCGCCGGGTGGCGTACCGATTGAGAACAATGTGTTCGTGATCGGAGACGAACAGGCCGTGTTGATTATTGACGCGGCCCACGACGTCGAGGCGATTGCCGAGGTTGTTGGCGAACGTGATGTGCTCGGGATTCTCCTCACGCACGGTCACGAGGACCATGTGAACGAGGCTGTCGCACTCGCGGATCGACTGGACTCCCACCTCTACCTGCACCCGGCAGATCTATTCCTCTGGGAAGAGACTCACGGGCAGGATCGGCTGCCCGATTTCGAGCTTGCTGACGGTGCCGTGTTTGCCGTCGCTGGCGTCGAGCTCACGACGATCCACACCCCGGGTCACACCCCCGGATCGGTATCGTTCTACGCCGAGAAGATCGCGACGCTGTTCTCGGGCGACACGCTCTTCGAGGGCGGCCCAGGCGCAACCCGCTGGGAGTACTCCGACTTCACGCAGATCATGGCATCGGTCGACTCGCGGCTGCTCACCCTCCCCGCCACGACCACTGCCTGGCCTGGCCACGGTGCCGCGACCACTATCGGTGCCGAAGCGCCGCAGTACAAGGCGTGGATCGAGCGCGGCTGGTAGCTGCTCGCTAGAGCTGCTCCCCGAGCGTGCGGAAGGTGCGGTCAACGTAGCTCATCGGCTCGGCCGCGTCGCCGAAGTGCGCGTCGAGCACGCCAGCAACAACAATCACCGACGACCCCACCTCGAGCTGGTGCAGTGACCGGCAACGCAGCGCGACGCGAACGTCGCGGAGCAGCGGCTCCCCCGTCGGCAACATCTCCCAGCCCTGCTCCTGCGTGAAGCGCTCGGTGCCGGACACGGCGAAGGTCTGCGCGATCTCTGCGTGCCGCGTGTCGAGCAGGTGCACGATAAAAGAGTCGGCGTGCAGCACACCGCCCGCGCTCCCTGTCGCGCGGGTCACTGAGAATGACAGCGCTGGTGGATCCACCGCGACCGATGCGACGCTCGAAACAGTGAGCCCCACGGGGCCCTCGGGCGTCTGCGCCGTGATCAGGCCCACCCCGGCCGGGTGATCCCGAAATGCCCGCTTTAGCGCGTCGCCTGCTTCAAACTCGTTCATCGAGGTTCGCCACCGTTCTTCTCGCTCACCGGCGCGGTCATCGCGCCACCTACCCCAACCGGCTGCATTGGCGGACTATTCCCGCGCCGCTCCGGCGAGCGGGGCCTCGGCGTACGCGGCAACGGTTCGCACAAACACCATCAGCCACGCGAACAGCAGGCTCGCGGCCATGAACTCGGTTCCGGTGAGGTTGTAGTACCCGAACGGGATCCACAGCAGTACGGCGACGACGATCCCCACCACCACAATGAGTGAGAACACGACGAGATCGCGCGGCACGTCGACGATCCTCCGCAGCGAGACGAACACAAAGACGCCGAACAGCACGAGCATGCCCGAGGCAGATCCGACGTGCACGAAGATGTTCTCGGCGTCGGGCACCGAGCCCGCGATCGCCATGCAGATACCGATTCCCGCGAACACCCAGCTCAGTGCCCAGACGAGCTTCGGATCGCTCACGCCGCGCACGGCCAGACCGCGCTCGATGTCGCGCCCAATATAGTTCGCGAGCACGGTGAGCGCGAAGCCCGTGAGGATGAGTGACACGTTGAAGCGGTACCCGGCCGCCCCGCCCTCGTTGCCGAGCTGCGAGAAGTGCAGCTGCCACCAGGTCGTGTCCGGGGAGGTCACCATGCTCGCCACGGTGCCAACGAGTAGCTGCATCGTCGCGAGCAACGCAATTGACTCCGCGCTGACCCGGGAACCTGCGAGCGCGCCGATGTACGTCATCGCCGCCGCCGCGGCCCCCGCGAGCACTCCGCCGCCGAGCGGATCGACGGTGAGCCCCTGAAACCCAAGCCCGAACAGCGCGGCGATCGCCATGATCGCCAGGTAAGCGAGCATGCCCGTCGCGAGGGTCAGCGCCAGGACGTCGAACGCGCGCTTGGGCGCGGGAAGGGAGTTGCGCCAGCTGCCGCGCCCACGCCGCGACTCGAGTGTGTACGAGAACGCGAAGGCCAGCCCGGCACCGGCCCCCGCGCACCACGCCCCGATGTTGCCGAGCGAGCCCGCGCCGGCGAGCGGGAGCCGTGTTCCCCACATGAGGATCGCGGTGAGTACGCCGGCCGCGACGAAGGCCGCAACCGCCAGCTGTGTCGCTCGGGACTCAATCGCGGCGGGGCGGCTTCCGCCCGCGAGACCGGCCGCGAGACCGGCCGCGTGACCCGCCCGGGATTGAGCACTCCGAGCTCGGCGTGTCGCCGCCTCGTCGAGCGCCCACTCCCCCCGCGATCGCAACTGTGGCTTGGGTTCTGGGGGCAACGCGGACACGGGCTCTCCGATCTCAGTGGGCAACACGCGCCCAGCCGAATTCGTGTGCGACGCGATTCCACACTAGACTGATCGAGTTCGCTTTCGCGAGCGGAGGGCCTGTAGCTCAGCTGGTAGAGCGCCACGTTTACACCGTGGATGTCGTCGGTTCGATCCCGGCCGGGCCCACCAATATTGCAACTGGGGCTTCGGATACTTCCGAAGCCCCAGTTCTGTTTTCACGGCAACCGCGCACAGATCCTCGCGGACACTTCCTCGCGGAAGCACCCCCTTCCTGCAAGAGCACCCCCTTTCTACGCGTGGAAAGGGGGTGCTCTTGCAGGAAGGGGGTGCTCGCGTGACTCCCCTGCGTTCGCACTGGCCGGAGATACCCGCCTCGCGTCCGCGCCGCAGCTGTGCAAAGATAGTCCCTTGCATCGCTCTATCGAGCGGCTTGGACTCTCATACCAGTTGCACAGCATGGGAGAAGCTCCCTTGCGACGCGACGCGACACCCCTGACGGAGATGATCTCGTGAGCTCACCCGAGCACACCACCCCCGATTCCGAAGGCGCTAGCCGCGCCAGCGAACCCGAAGCCGCGCTCTCCGCGGAGCCACTGCCAGACACCGGCGCGCTCCTGCTCGAGCCTGGCGACCTGGATTTGCCGGATACGGTGCATCTCCACGAGGCGGTGCAGATCTCGGACGACGACAGCGACGAGCGCATCACCGCAAAGCTCCGCACCCACGGCGTGCGCATCGGCCGCGGCATGATCTCGCCGCGCGTCTTCTGGCCCGCGCTCATCATCATCCTCGCGCTCGTGAGCTACGCAGTCGCGCTCCCCGACGCCGCCGAGCAGACGTTTAGCAGCGTGCAGGGCTGGATCGTCGAGCACCTCGGCTGGTACTACATGCTCGTCGTCGCGGTGTTCATCGGCATCGCCGCGTTCATCGGCTTCTCGCGGCTCGGCCGCATTCGGCTCGGCCAAGACGACGACACCCCTGAGTTCGGGTTGATGTCGTGGTTCTCAATGCTGTTCGCCGCCGGCATGGGCATCGGCCTCGTGTTTTACGGCGTCGGCGAGCCGCTCACCTACGCGACCGTGGATCCGAAGCCCGGCTGGGAGGGCGGCCAGAGCGAAATCGCCGGCCTCGCGATGGCGCAGACGTTCGTGCACTGGGGCATCCACCCGTGGGCGATCTACGCGATCATCGGGCTGGGGATTGCGTACGCGATCCACCGCCGCGGCCGCCCCGTCTCGATCCGCTGGGCGCTCGAGCCGCTGTTCGGCGAGCGGGTGAAGGGCTGGACGGGCGACCTCATCGACGTGCTCGCGATTCTCGGCACCGTCTTCGGCGTCGCGACCTCGCTCGGCCTCGGCGTGCAGCAGATCTCGGCCGGCATGGTTGAGATCGGGATCGTCGACCGCGCAGACAACACGCTCCTCGTGATCCTCATCATCGCCGTCACACTCATCGCGATCCTCTCGGTCGTCAGCGGTATCGGTGCGGGCATGAAGTGGCTCTCAAACATCAACCTCAGCCTCGCGGGGGCGCTGCTCATCAGCATGCTGCTGCTCGGGCCGACGCTCTTCCTGCTGCAGAACCTCACCGAGTCCTTCGGCTTCTACCTCGCGAACTTTATGCAGATGACCTTCGACGTCGGCGCGTTCCAGCGCGGCGAGGCGAACAGCTGGTTCGCGAACTGGACGATCTTCTACTGGGGCTGGTGGATCTCGTGGTCGCCGTTCGTTGGCATCTTCATCGCGCGCATCTCGCGGGGCCGCACGATCCGCGAGTTCATCGCTGGCGTGATGCTCGTTCCGACGCTGGTCGGCATCATCTGGTTCTCCGTGCTCGGCGGCAGCGGGCTCTACCGGCAGCTGTTCGGGGCGGGCGACCTCGTCGAGGACGGCACCGTGAACATCGACAGCGTGCTGTTCAAGATCCTCGGCGACCTTCCGTTCGGCACGATCTTCTCGGTCGTCGGAATCATCCTCGTCGCGATCTTCTTCATCACGTCGTCAGATTCGGGATCGCTCGTCGTCGACATGCTCGCCTCGGGCGGCCACCCGAACCCGCCCGCCTGGTCGCGCATTCTGTGGGCCGTGATTACCGGACTCGTGGCGATCGCCCTGCTGCTGGCAGGCGGCCTCAAATCGCTCCAGGCCGCGGCGCTCGCCACCGCGCTGCCGTTCAGCGTGATCCTGCTACTCATGGCCTTCGCGACGCTCAAGGCACTGCGGATCGACGACAGGGTGCTTGAACGCGCGGAGCGCACGCAGCGGCTCGAGCGGCTCACGGAGCACATGACGACGCAGTGGGCGGGCTCACTGGCCGACAACGCTGAGATGGAGAGCTACGTGAACGACCGCATCGACTACCGCATCTCGCGGACGCGCGGCGTCTTCCCCGTGCGGACGCCGGGGCGTACGCAGCAGGGCCGGGCACCGCAGAAGAAGTATAGCCTCGGCAACTCACCACGAGGTGAGCTACACTTGTAGGCCGAGCTGAACGGGCCCGATTTCGTGCCCCAACAGCCCGGGCCAAGGTTTCTCCAGCGAAGGAGCACGAACGTGAGCGACCCCAAACGCAGCACCGGCGGCCGTGAGAACGGACCAGCGCTCGGAACGGCGCTGGTCTCTGCGTTGCTCATCGTCATCGGAATCGTGCTGCTCGTCGCCCGTTTGGCCACAGGCGCGCTCGAGCCGTTCGGAACGGTCTCGAACGTGCTCATGATCGTGTTGGGCCTGGTCATGGGCGGCCCAGCGCTGCAGCGGGAGCGGCGCAACAGGAATCGGGACGCTGCGGCGGCCAAACCCCACGCCGAGCCAAGCGCCGAAGACGACGCCGAGCCCCGCGTCGAGCGGAACGCCGACCTCGGTGCCGAAGCAAAGCCCACTGATGCCCCACCAGAACCCAGCCGCGACGCCCCGCCCGCCTGAGCGTCATCGCCTGAGCCCGCCAGCCTGAGCTCGCAGGCCCGAGCTCGCAGGCCTGAGATCGCAGGCCTGAGCTCGCTCTCCACACAGCACTGCGGCCCGGCGGGAGCATTACGCTCTCGCCGGGCCGCAGTCTGTCAGCGGGCGTGCTTACGCGATCGCTGCGATCGCCTCGCGGTATGCACCGAAGTCGCGCGCCTGGCCGGGAGCGGTCTCGAACGACGCAAGCACCTTGCGGCCCTCGCCGATCACGAGCGTCGCGCGGGTTGCGATGCCTGCCTCTTCAACGAAGACGCCGTACTCCTTCGCGACTGCGCCGTGCGGCCAGAAGTCGGAGAGGATCGAGAATTCGTACCCCTCTGCCGCGGCCCACGCCTTCAGCGCCCAGACCGAGTCAACCGAGATGCCGAGGAGGCGCACCTTGCTGTCCTCGAAGATCTGGAGATTGTCGCGCAGCTCGCAGAGCTCGCCCGTGCAGATTCCGGAGAACGCGAGCGGGAAGAACACGAGCGCCACGGGGCCCTCGGTGACGAGTTCACTGAGCGTGAGCTCCTCGCCGTGCTGATCGGAAAGCGTGAAATCTGGCGCCATCGCGCCTACCTCTAGAACCATGTCTTCAACCTTTCGGGCGCAATCACGCCACCGTGCGAATTCCCTACGCACCCCACACTAGCTGCGAAACGACCCGAATATTGTTTGTGAATGACACAGACACCCCTTTGATTCGCCGTTCGGTGGTGGATGTTCGCTAGTCTGGGAGATGCCCGCTAACCTGCGGGGCGTTTTTTGAGTTGCGTACTCAACGGGGCTGAACCCACATGCCCATGGTTTAGTGCGTGGTGTCGAATGGAGCATATTCCGTGGCTGTGAACACACAAGATCCTTACTCGCAGGATCACGAAGACATGGATCCCGCCGAGACCGCCGAATGGCGTGAGTCGCTTGATGGCGTTGTCGACACGCACGGCCCAGGCCGTGGTCGGGAGATCATGACGAGCCTGCTCGAGCGTTCGCGCGAGCTGCACCTGAGCGTGCCGATGGTTCCGACCACCGACTACGTGAACACGATTGCGTCAGAGAACGAGCCCGACTTCCCCGGCGATCACGACACTGAGCGCCAGTACCGCTCGTGGATTCGCTGGAACGCGGCTATGACCGTGCACCGTGCGCAGCGCCCCGGCATCGGTGTCGGCGGCCACATTTCGACGTACGGTTCAGCTGCCTCCCTCTACGAGGTTGGCTTCAACCACTTCTTCCGCGGTCAGGATCACCCCGGCGGCGGAGACCAGATCTTCGTGCAGGGGCACGCCTCCCCCGGCATGTACTCGCGCGCGTTCCTCGAGGGCCGGCTGTCGGCTGACCAGCTTGACGGCTTCCGTCAGGAGAAGTCGCACGCCCCGAACGCGCTGCCGAGCTACCCGCACCCGCGCCTCGCGCCCGAGTTCTGGCAGTTCCCGACCGTGTCGATGGGCCTCGGCCCGATCAACGCGATCTACCAGGCGCAGGTGAACAAGTACCTCACCAACCGCGGCATCAAGGACGCAAGCGACCAGCACGTCTGGGCGTTCCTCGGCGACGGCGAGATGGACGAGGTCGAGAGCCGCGGCCAGCTGCAGGTCGCAGCGAACGAGGGCCTCGACAACCTCACCTTCGTCGTGAACTGCAACCTGCAGCGTCTCGACGGCCCGGTCCGCGGCAACGGCAAGATCATCCAGGAGCTCGAGAGCTACTTCCGCGGTGCCGGCTGGAACGTCATCAAGGTCATCTGGGGCCGCGAGTGGGACGACCTGCTCGCCCGCGACCAGAGCGGCGCGCTGCTGAACATCATGAACACCACGCCCGACGGCGACTACCAGACGTACAAGGCCGAGAGCGGCCTGTTCGTGCGCAACCACTTCTTCGGCAAGGACGAGCGCGCGCTCGAGCTCGTCAAGGACTACACGGACGACGAGATCTGGGGCCTGCGCCGCGGCGGCCACGACTACCGTAAGGTGTACGCAGCTTACAAGGCCGCGACCGAGCACAAGGGCCGCCCGACCGTCATCCTCGCGAAGACCATTAAGGGCTACGGCCTCGGGCCGCACTTCGAGGGCCGCAACGCGACCCACCAGATGAAGAAGATGACGCTTGACGACCTCAAGCTCTTCCGCGACACCATGCACATCCCGATCACCGATGCGCAGCTCGAGGAAAACCCGGCGCTTCCCCCGTACTACCACCCGGGCGAGAACGATCCGACGATCCAGTACATGCACGAGCGTCGTCGCGAGCTCGGCGGCTATCTGCCGGAGCGCCGCGCAACGCACATCCCGCTGACACTGCCGGAGCCGAAGAGCTACGCGGTCGCTGCGAAGGGCAGCGGCACGCAGGAGGCCGCGACCACGATGGTCTTCGTGCGTCTGCTCCGCGACCTCATGCGCGACAAGGGAATGGGCGCACGCTTCGTGCCGATCATCCCCGACGAGGCGCGTACCTTCGGCATGGACTCGTACTTCCCGACGTCGAAGATCTACAACCCGCACGGCCAGAACTACACCTCGGTCGACCGCGAGCTGCTGCTCGCGTACAAGGAGAGCCCGCAGGGCGTCATCCTCCACGTCGGCATCAACGAGGCGGGCGCAGCTGCGGCGTTCACGAACGTCGGCACGTCGTACGCAACGCACGGCGAGCCGCTCATTCCGATCTACATCTTCTACTCGATGTTCGGGTTCCAGCGCACGGGCGACGCGATCTGGGCCGCAGGCGACCAGATGGCGCGTGGCTTCATGATCGGCGCGACCGCAGGCCGCACCACCCTCACGGGTGAGGGCCTGCAGCACGCCGACGGCCACTCGCTGCTGCTCGCGTCGACGAACCCCGCCGTCGTCTCGTACGACCCCGCCTACGGCTACGAGATCGGGCACATCATGCGCTCCGGCATCGAGCGCATGTACGGTGGCGAGCACGAGGATCCGAACGTCATGTACTACCTCACGGTGTACAACGAGCCGATGATCCACCCGGCTGAGCCAGAGAATGTTGACGTCGACGGCATCGTCCGCGGTCTGCACCGCGTGAGCGAAGCCAAGGGCGGCACCCACCGCGCACAGATCCTCGCCTCGGGCGTTGCTGTGCCGTGGGCTATCGAGGCGCAGGAGATTCTCGCCAACGACTGGGGCGTTGCCGCAGACGTGTGGAGCGTGACGAGCTGGTCTGAGCTGCAGCGCGACGGCCTCGCAGCCGAGCAGCACAACTTCAACAACTTCGGCGGAGAGCAGCGCACCGCGTACCTCACCGAGAAGCTCGCGGGCGCCGAGGGCCCGAAGGTCGCAGTCAGCGACTGGACGCCCGAGGTGCCAGAGCAGATTCGCCCCTACGTTCCGGGAGACTTCTCGGTGCTCGGCGCGAACGGCTTCGGCTTCTCCGACACCCGCGCGGCTGCTCGCCGGTTCTTCAAGATCGACCGCGAGTCGCTCGTCGTGAAGGTCCTCCAGCGCCTCGCGCTCGAGGGCAAGATCGACGCGAGTGTCGCAGTTGAGGCCGCAGCACGGTACCGCCTGGACGACGTCAACGCCGGAACCACCGGCGGCGCAGGCGGAGACGCCTAGCGGTTCGGCATATGCCTACACATAAAGATCAGGAGCTCGCCTGGCTTCGCACGATTTCAGGCGAGCTGGCAACGCTGACCGTCACGCGGCTCGAGGACACGCTCCCCTGGTACGGGAACATGCCCCCGAGCCGCCGCTCGGCGGTCGGTTTGGTCGCCCAGACGGGGATTAGCTCGTTCATTCAGTGGTACGAAGACCCGGGCGCGACGCCCTGGATCGCCTCCGATATCTTCAGCTCCGCCCCCCGTGAGCTACTCCGCTCGATCAGCCTGCAGGAGACGCTGCAGCTCATCCGCGTCGTGGTCACTGTGGTCGAGACGCGCGTTGCTCCGCGGAGCGATTCGCTCCGCGAGGCGATCCTGCACTACTCACGCGATGTAGCGTTCGCCGCTGCAGACGTGTACGCCCGGCAGGCTGAGGCCCGCGGGCTGTGGGACGCGCGACTCGAGGCGCTCGTCGTCGATTCGATCCTCACGGGCGAGTCAGACGACGAGCTGCCGAGCCGCATCGCGGCGCTCGGTTGGCACGGCGACGGCGAGGCGGCAGTCCTCGTCGGCAGCGCCGAGCGCTCCGTCGATGTGGATCAGCTCCGCCGCACCGCCCGCCACGCCGGCGCGGACGTGCTCATCGGTCTGCAGGGTACCCGCCTCGTGCTGGTACTTGGCCGTATGGCGCCGCCCGCGAGCGAAGCCGGTGTCGGGGCAGCCGTGGAGGAGCCGGCGAGGACGTTCCTTGAGATCGCCGCGCGTCTCTCGGATGGTTTTGCAGACGGCCCCCTCGTGCTCGGCCCGACGGTCGACAACCTCATCGAGGCATCCCGGAGCGCGCGTGCCGCGCTCGCCGGCGTCGCCGTCGCGCGCGCATGGCGGCACGCCCCGCGCCCGGTCTTGGCCGACGATCTGCTGCCCGAGCGTGCGCTCGCGGGTGACGGGCTCGCCCGGCGGACACTCATCGAGCAGATCTACGAGCCCCTCCTCACCCACTCGGCTGAGCTCATGGAGACGCTCTGGTGCTACCTCGACAACGGTCGCTCGCTCGAGGCGACCGCGCGCGAGCTCTTCGTGCACCCGAATACGGTGCGCTACCGACTCAAGAAGGTCTCCGAGGTGATCGGCTGGAACGCGACCGGGGCGCGCGAATCGCTCATTCTGCAGTCCGCGCTCATCGCTGGATCGATCGCCCAGCAGGGCGGCCGACGACCGCCCAAGCGCGGCTCCTAGCGGATTCCTACAATGATTCTTCGGATTTATCGTTGAGCATATGCAGCTACTTCCGCGATCATCTGAGAAACTAAATGACGTGATTGTTATCGCCTGCCCGGGCCAGGGCTCCCAAACACCAGGATTCCTCTCCGAATGGATCGGAGATGCAGACTCCCGCGCCTTCCTCGAGGCAGCCTCACGGGCCGCGGACGTCGACCTTGTTGCGCACGGCACGACGAGCGACGCGGACACTATTCGCAATACCGAGATCGCGCAGCCCCTCATCGTGGCAGCGTCGATCCTCGCGTGGCGCGCGCTCGCAGCTCGTGCGGATCTCTCCGCGGTTGGCGTCGCCGGCCACTCGGTCGGCGAATTCGCGGCGGCGGTAGCTGCCGGTGTGCTCAGCGAGACTGACGCGATGCGCCTTGTTGGAGTGCGCGGCCGAGCCATGGCGACCGCTGCGGCAGCCGAGCAGACCGGGATGTCCGCGGTCGTTGGCGGCGTCGAGTCCGACGTGCTCGCCGCAATCGACGCGGCAGGGTTGACCCCCGCGAACCGCAATGGCGGCGGGCAGATCGTCGCAGCGGGATCCCTCGCGGGCCTGGCGACGCTCGCCGAGAATGCTCCTCGCGGGGCGCGCGTCATCCAGTTGCAGGTCGCTGGTGCGTTCCATACCCCCTACATGGGCTCCGCGACCGCGGTGCTCGGCGAGGCCGCGGCAACCACCGCGGTGGGCGACCCCACCTTGCAGCTGTGGAGCAACGCCGACGGCGGGCTCGTTACCTCGGGCGAGGCGTTCCGCGATTCGCTCGTCTCGCAGATCGCTCACCCGGTGCGCTGGGATGCCTGCATGGAGTCGTTCACCGCTGCGGGTATCACGGGCCTCATTGAGCTCACCCCCGCGGGCGCGCTCACCGGCATCGCCAAGCGCGGGCTCAAGGGTGTTCCCGCCGTCGCTGTGAAGACTCCGGCTGATCTTGAGGCAGCGGTTCAGCTCCTCACAGACGCAGCCTGACCGAAAGGATCCAATCGTGGCAACCCTCATTCAGCCCACAGGCCCGGCACACACCCGCGTGCTCGCCGTGGGTGCCGCTCGCGGCGATCTCGACGTCCCCAACGACGTTCTCGTTGGTCCGATCGACTCCTCAGACGAGTGGATTAGGCAGCGCACCGGCATCGTGCAGCGCCGCCGCCTGAGCCCCGGCATTGACGCAGTTGAGCTCGCGGTGCAGGCCGGCGAGGAGGCCATCGCACAGTCGGGACTCGACCGCGCAGACATCGACGGGGTCATTATCTCGACGATCTCGAATGTCGCGGTGACCCCCTCGATGGCGGCGCTCGCAGCACACCGGCTGGGCCTCACGCCCGCGGCAGCATTCGACATTTCGGCGGCGTGCGCTGGCTACGTCTACGGCGTGGGCCAGGCCGATGCGCTCGTGCGCTCGGGCACCTGCAAGAACGTGCTCGTGATCGGCGCTGAGAAGCTCTCTGACGTCGTCGATCCCACCGATCGATCGATCTCCTTCTTGCTGGGAGACGGCGCGGGCGCGGTGGTCATCGGCCCAAGCGACCACCCCGGAATCGGCCCGACGATCTGGGGATCCGACGGCGAGAAGTGGGACACGATCGGCATGACCAACACCTTCGAGGAGTACCGCGCTGCTCCCGGCGAGGTGGCCTGGCCGACGCTCCGTCAGGACGGCCAGACCGTCTTCCGGTGGGCGGTCTGGGAGATGGCCAAGGTCGCGCGCCAGACGCTCGAGGCCTCGGGCATCGAGGCGGCGGATCTCGCCGCGTTTATCCCGCACCAGGCGAACATGCGCATCATCGACGAGTTCGCCAAGCAGCTCAAGCTCCCTGACACCGTCGCGATCGCGCGCGATATCGAGATGCAGGGCAACACCTCTGCAGCGTCGATCCCGCTCGCAATGCACGCGCTGCTCGCCGAGCGCCCCGAGCTCTCAGGCGGGCTCGCACTCACCATCGGGTTCGGTGCCGGGCTCGTCTACGGCGCACAGGTCATCGAACTTCCGTAGCTCTCGCTCTTGGCGCGCTCCGCGCGCCCTGCCGCTTCACTCATGAAGTTGCGAGAAACTACTGCACGAGGTTTACTACAAACCCCCATCAAATAAGGAGAATCCAATGGCATTCAGCAACGAAGAGGTCCTCGCAGGTCTCGCTGAGCTCGTCAACGACGAGACCGGAATCGCGGCCGACGTCGTCGCACTCGACAAGTCGTTCACCGACGACCTCGACATCGATTCGATCTCGATGATGACCATCGTCGTCAACGCAGAAGAGAAGTTCGACGTGAAGATCCCCGACGAAGAGGTCAAGAACCTCAAGACCGTCGGCGACGCAGTCGATTTCATCGTGAAGGCTCAGGCCTAATCGTTCAGGCGTAAGCCTCATCGAAGCTTTCGCGGCCGGGATGGGCGGACACTGCCGCAGGCAGCCCCCATCCCAGCCGCGCGCTTCACCCCCAAGACTTTCTAGGCACCGTCCGCAGCGACGTGTCCGACACCACGTGGAGAGCCCAATTACATGAGCAAGAAGATCGTCGTCACCGGCATCGGAGCGAGTTCGCCACTTGGCGGGACCGCCTCTGACAGCTGGAATGCCCTCCTCGCAGGGGAATCTGGCGTACGCACCATCGAGGCTGACTGGGTGGAAAAGTACGACCTTCCCGTGTCGTTTGCAGGCCAGGCCCGTGTGCACCCGACCGAGGTGCTCGAGCGCCAGGTCGCGAAGCGACTCGACCCGTCGAGCCAGTTTGCACTCATCGCCGCGAAGGAGGCCTTCGCCGACGCGGGCGCTCCGGCCGTTCACGCTGAGCGACTCGGCGTCGACTGGGCGACCGGCATTGGCGGCATCTGGTCGCTGCTTGACGCGTGGGACACCCTCCGCGAGAAGGGCCCGCGCCGCGTCATGCCGCTGACGGTGCCCATGCTCATGCCGAACGCCCCCTCGGCCGCGATCTCGATGCACTTCGAGGCCCGCGCCTTCGCACGCACCGTTGCCTCCGCATGCGCGTCGAGCACCGAGTCGATCGCGAACGCCTACGAGCACCTGCAGCTCGGCCTTGCCGACGTGGTGATCGCCGGTGGCTCTGAGGCTGCGATCCACCCGGTTACCCTCGCCTCGTTCTCGTCGATGCAGGCGCTGTCGCGCCGCAACGACTCCCCCGCGACCGCTTCGCGCCCGTACAACACCGACCGCGACGGCTTCGTCATGGGCGAGGGCGCAGCTGCCCTCGTGCTCGAGACTGAGGAGCACGCGCTCGCCCGCGGCGCGAAGATCTACGCGGAGATCGCCGGCGGCGGCGTGACCGCGGATTCGTACCACATCACGGCAAACGATCCCGAAGGTCACGGCGCAATCCGAGCCATGAAGCTCGCGCTCTCGCAGGCAGGGGCGCACCCGGAAGACGTCACGCACGTCAACGCGCACGCCACGTCGACTCCCGTGGGTGACATCAACGAGTACACCGCGCTGCTTGGCATCTTCGGCGATCGTGCCCGCGAGATCCCGGTCTCCGCGACGAAGGCGGCGACCGGGCACCTGCTCGGTGGAACCGGCGCGCTCGAGGCGATGTTCACGGTCCTCGCGGTCAAGGAGCGGCTCGCTCCCCCGACGATCAACCTCGTGGATCAGGATCCCGAGATCCCGCTCATGGTCTCGGGCGAGCCGCAGCCGCTCGGCGATGGGCCACAGCTTGCGATCTCGAACTCCTTCGGCTTCGGCGGCCACAACGCCGTCGTCGCGATTCGCTCGTACGACGCGTAGCGGAGCTCCGCGGCAGGTCCTCAAGCCCCCTGGGTTGGTGTTTTCACCGGCCCAGGGGGCTTCTGTGTTGCGATCTCAAGAATTCGTGCTAAGTTCTACTTACCGAACGGTAGGTAACCAAAACACAGCTTTCAATGAGGAGCGCTATGAGCAACATCCCCGCAGGCCTTGAGCTCGACCTGTCGAACGCGCCAGATACCGCTTCGAAGATCATGACGTCCGCGGTGTTCCTGTTCGCCCGCAAGGGCTACTCGGGCACCAGCATCCGCGACATCGCGGCGCTCGCCGGCGTCACCAACGCGGGCGTCTACCACTTCGTCGACAGCAAAGAAGCCCTCCTCGTTGAGATCGTGCGCCAGGGGCAGCAGCTGCTGCAGGACTCCACTGAGGAGGCCCTCGCCAGCGCTCACACTCCTGGCGACAAGGTCGCAGGGCTCGTCGGCGTTCTCGTCGGTGCCCACGGCCGCAACCGCATGCTGAGCTTCGTCACTGACTGGGAGATCCGCTCACTCACCCCGGGAACCGACGCTCACACCGAGATGGTGACCATGCGTGACAACTACGAGCAGCTGTGGAGCACCGCGATCGCCGAGGGCATCGACAGCGGCGTCTTCGCCGCCGCGAACCCGCGCATCACCCGCCTCTCGCTGCTGAACATGTGCACCGGTGTGAGCGCCTGGTACCGACCCGACGGCCCGAGCACGCTCGAAGACATCGTGCGCGAGCTCACGCTGCACGCATTCGCGGTGCTCGGCGCCGCACCCGCCACCGGGCCCGGAGCGGGTATCCGCCCCGAAGACGTGCGCATGCCAGACGTCGCCGCGATGCCGAAGTCCGAGTGGGAGCCCACACTCCAGCGAACGGAGCAGACCAGTGTCGACCAGTCAGCCTAACCCGGTGATCACCGCAGCAATGCTCGAGCACGACCCCGTGGCGGCTTCGCTGCCTGCGCTGCTCGCGCAGCAAGCAGCTCGCATTCCCAGTCGTGAGTTCCTCCGCTTCGGCAGCGACTCCTTCACGTTTGCAGAGGTGGATGCACTCACCTCCCAGCTCGCGCACTGGCTGCTCAACGCCGGCATTCTTCCGGGTGCGCGCGTGGCAATCATGCTCGGCAACGAGCTCGGCTGGCCCGCGACCTGGCTCGCAGCGCTCAAAGCTGGGATCACCGTTGTCCCGATCAACTCCCACTACCAGGCATCGGACCTCGCCTACGTACTTCACGATTCAGGCGCCCGCCTCATCGTGACCTCGTCGGCGCACCTCGCCCTCGTCGAGCCCGTCGCCGCGGAGCAGCAGCAGCCGGTCCGCGTGATCACGGCGGCCGAGCTGTTCACCGAGGCCAGCGGCCTGCCGCAGACCTCGCCGCAGGTCGGCGTCGCGTCTGACACGGTTGCGAATTTCCAGTACACCTCGGGCACGACGGGTTTCCCGAAGGCCTGCATCCTCACCAACGAGTACTGGCTCCGCATCGGCTGGCTCGCCGCGGGGCTCGCCGCACTCGAAGAGACCGATGTGGTGCTCACCGCGCAGCCCTTCTCATACATGGATCCCCAGTGGAACACCGCGATGGCGCTCACCGCGGGTGTGCCACTCGTCGTGCTCGAGCGGTTCTCGGCCTCCGGCTTCTGGCCCTCGGTCAGAGAGCACGGCGCGACGGTGTTCTACATCCTCGGGACCATGCCCATGCTGCTCTTGAAGCAGCCCGAGCACCCACTGGATCTCGAAAACCAGGTCCGGCTCGTGCTGTGCTCGGGCATCCCGCAGGCGCACCACGCGGAGCTTGAGCGCCGCTGGGGAGCACCGTGGCGCGAGGCCTTCGGCATGACGGAGACAGGGGTGGACCTTATCTCCCCCGTCAGCGACACCGACACCGTCGGCACGGGAGCGCTCGGCCTGCCAGTTCCAGGTAAACAGGTCGACGTCCGCGACGCCCAGGGCCGCTCGGTCGCCGCAGACGAGATCGGCGAACTCGTCGTCTCTGGCACACCGATGATGGTGGGCTACTGGAACAACCCCGAGGCAACCGCGGCGACCATCGTCGACGGCTGGGCGCACACCGGCGATCTCGTGCGGCGGGACGACCGCGGCCGACTCTTCCTTGTGGGCCGCCTCAAGGAGATGATCCGCCGCGGTGGCGAGAACATCTCCAGCGCCGAGGTAGAGGCCGTGATGAGCGGCAACCCGCTCGTCGTGAGCTGCGCCGCCGTCGGGGAGCCCGACGAGCTGTGGGGCGAAGAGGTAAAGCTCTTCGTCAAGCTTGCCCCGGGTATTCCCGCGTCGCGCGAGACCGCAGTCCAGCTCGACGAACACGCCCGCGCCCACCTCGCGAAGTTCAAGACGCCGTCGCAGTACTCGTTCGTTGACGAGTTCCCGCTGACGCCCTCGCTCCGTATTTCAAAACCCCTGCTCGTGGCCGAGGCCGCCGCAGCCGGACTCCCGGTGTTCAGCACGAGCACCGGACCAGCAACACCAACCCCCTAACGGTCACCCACAGAGAGGTGTGCAACGATGCAACGACCCAAGAAACTCACCAAGGCACTACTCGCAGGAGCCGCACTCACGGCACTCACGCTCCCGCTGGCGGCCTGCTCGACAAGCCCTGACACCGGCGGCGAAGGCGGCGCGCTCTCGCAGCTCAGCGTCGTCATGCGGAACGACGTCGACACCTTCGACCCGTTTAAGAGCGCGGGCGAGGCCGGCGCAAAGCAGGTCTTCGACGCCGTCTACGACACGCTCGTGCGCGTCGACGCCGCAGACGCAAACGTTGCTGTCACCGGCTCGCTCGCTGAGGAGTGGGAGATGCGCGAGAACGGCGGCCTCTTCCAGCTGCGCGACGGCCTCACCTGCGGCGACGGCACCACGCTTGACGCGGCAGGCATCGCGCAGTCGCTCGAGCACCTCGCAGCGCCCGAGACCGGCGCACTCTACGCGAGCCGAGTCTTCGGCCCCGGCGGTCTCAAGGCAATCACCGCCGACACCGAGGCGAATACCATCGACATCGAACTCAACGAGTCGTACACCTACCTCCTTGAGGGGCTCGCCCAGGCCTACGTCGTGTGCCCGACCGCTTTCGACGACCTCGAGGCGTTGAGCTCGGCCCCCGCCGAGACCGGGACCTACACCGTGAACAAGATGAGCCGCGGCGAAAGCTACGAGCTCGTGAGCCGCGATACCCCCGTCTTCGAGCAGTCCAAGCTGCCCGCCACACTCGACCTCCGTGTCGTTACCGACGACACCACCCGCGCCAACCTGCTCGAGACAAGCGCGGTGAACATCAGTTCCGTACTCGGACGCGATGCCGAACGACTCAAAGGCTCGTTCGACGAGACCGACGGCCACGCGTTCATGTCTGACGCGCTGCTCTTCAACCAGACCGAAGGCCTCGCAGTGAACGACGTCGAGGTGCGGCGCGCGATCTCACTCGCGGTCGACAACGCGAGCTACACGAAGGCAGCAACGTTCGACCTCGGCACCCCCGCCGACACCATGTACACGCCGAACATGGCCTGCTACACGGAGGCGAACGGCAAGCTCACCACTGGATTCGACGTCGAGGCCGCAAAGCAGACCCTCAAGGACGCAGGCTACGGCGAGGGCGGCAAGCCGCTGAAGCTCCGGCTCCTCGGTATCGACACCCAGAACTCGGGCCCCGAGTACATCGCCGACGCGCTGCGCACCATCGGCGTCGAGGTCGAGGCGAACAAGGGCACCCTCGAGCAGGGCCTCGGTGTGCTCTTCGGCTCGGGCGAGTGGGACCTCATGGTCTTCCCGTACCCGGTGCCCACCCCGCTTCCCAGCGCGCTCGTGAACCAGATCAGCGGCGAGCTCGGCGAGACCCTCAACGTCGGCAACGTGCAGAACGCCGAGTACAACCGCCTCGTCGCAGAGGCCGCGGCCACCATGGGAGACGAGCGTTGCGCGCTCTGGGGCGAGGCTGAGGCCGCACTCCTCAGCAACGTCGACGTGAAGCCGATGACCTGGTCGAACGCGCTCTGGTTCTCAGAGGGTGTGCAGTTCAGCGCCGACTTCTACAAGGTCGACACGCGCACGATCGTCGCGGCGAAGTAGCCGGCGCGGCACAGCAGCACAGCAGCACAGCTACAGAGCAACACAGGCTGAATTCACTCACGAGGCGGGACACATGCAACACTGGAAAGACATAGCGGGCAGGGGTGCCCGCCTCGTGATCGTGCTCTTTTGCGTCGTCGTACTGACGTTCTCAATGGTGCACCTCATTCCGGGCGACCCGGCCCGGACCATCGCCGGGGCGCAGGCGGACCAGAGCGCAGTCGACATCGTACGGAAGGAGTTCGGGCTCGACCGGCCACTGCTCGAGCAGTTCACCTCCTACGTCGGCGGGATCTTCCAGGGCGACTTCGGGATGTCGTTTAAGACGCGGCAGCCCGTCGCAGACATCATTGTGCAGAAGCTCGCGCCGACGCTGTCGCTCACACTGGCCGCCGTGATCCTCATCGCGATCTTCGGCGTGCTGATCGGGCTGGTCTCTGGCATCGTCTCGGCGCGGCAGCGCCCGGGCTTCGACGTTGCGTTCTCGAGTATCACCGGCGCGCTTGCCGCGATGCCCCACTACCTCACGGCGACATTCCTCGTCTTTCTGTTCGCGGTGACCTGGAAGGTGTTCCCCGTTGCGGGGGCTGCGGGATTCACAGCACTGATCCTCCCCGCGATCGCGGTGTCGCTTCGACCGACCATGATGGTGGCGAGAGTCATCCGCGTACGCACGCTCGAGGTACTCGAGCAGTCGTATGTGCGCACCGCCTGGTCAAAGCGCACACGACCCTCGCGCGTCTATGTCAGACACGTCTTGCCGAACGCCGCGCCGGCGGGGCTCGCGCTCGGCGGCACCCTCTTCGCGAGCCTCATCGGCGGCGCCGTCGTCGTCGAGATCGTGTTCGCCCGCCCGGGGCTGGGCACCGAACTCATCCAGTCCGTCATCAGCGGCGACTACCCCGTGGTGCAGGGCATCACCCTGGTTCTCGGCACGAGCGTCGTGATCGTGAACATGCTCATCGACGTACTCATCGGCGTCTTCGACCCGCAAGCAAAGGAGGCATAGCGTGAAGAACCTGTTGCGCTCACCGAGCGGGATCATCGCGACCCTGCTCATCCTCGGCCTCGCCGCGCTCGCGGTGCTCGGGCCCACGGGCTTCGGGCCGTCGGCGACGACGGTAGACATGCTCCGCGCAAGCGAGGGGCCCTCCGCAGAGCATCTCCTCGGCACCGACGGTCTCGGCCGGGACATCCTCACCCGCACCCTCGCCGCCGCACGCCTCTCGCTCACCCTCGGGATCAGCGCGGTCGCGATCGCCGTCGTGCTCGGGTCCCTTCTGGGGGCATTGCTCGCCGCCTCGGGCCGCCGCGTCCGGACGATCGGTGCCACAATCATCGACACGATGCTCAGCTTCGGCGACATCCTGCTCGGCGTCGTCGTCGTCACCATCCTCGGTGTCGGGGCCCAGGGCGCGGTCATCGCGATCGGGATCGCCTTCACCCCGATCTTCGCCCGCTTCACCTTCGCCCTCGTGTCGTCCACGGTTGCGCGCGACTACGTCGCCGCGGCGCGGGTACTCGGGGTGAAGCGGCGCTCAATCCTCTCCCGTTACATCTTCAGAAACGTCTCCGACAGCATCATCGTGACGAGCTTCTCCGCTGTCGGCGAGGGCATCATCGCGCTCTCCTCGCTGAGCTTCCTCGGCCTCGGCGTGCAGGAGCCGCAGTTTGACTGGGGCCAGATGCTCACCGACGGCGTCCGCAACTTCTACCTCAACCCCTGGGCGGCGCTCGCGCCCGCGATCCTCATCGGGGTCACCGGCCTCGCGCTCTCCATGTTCGGCGACGCACTCGCAAAGGCGACAAACCCGCTGCTGCGCACGACGCAGCAGGCGCGACGCGCGCAGGCTGACAGCACAGCACCCGAGCAGAAGGTGACGACATGACCGACCCAGTTCTCAGCGTCGAGGGGCTCTCCATTTCGGCCGCTGGCACCGCACTCGTGCGCGACGTGTCCTTTCACGTCGCTCCAGGCGAGGTCGTCGGCGTCGTCGGCGAATCGGGCAGCGGTAAGACGCTCACCTCGCTTGCGATCGCCCAGCTGCTCCCCCGCGGCGTCGAGGCGCAGAGCCAGAAGCTCGAGCTCGCCGGGCGCGAGCTCAGCACGCTCAGCGAGCACGAACGCAGATTCCACCTCGGCACAAAGCTCAGCATGGTCTTCCAAGACCCGATGAGCTCGCTCAACCCCGCGATGCGAATCGGCGCGCAGCTCATCGAGGGCTCCCTCGCGCACGGCAGGCTCAGCCGCAGCGAGGCGCGAGACCGGGCCCTCCAGGCGCTCACCGACGTGCACATCCCCCGCCCCGAGCGCGTGCTCCGACAGCACCCTCACTCGCTCTCTGGCGGCATGCGCCAGCGGGTGATGATCGCGATGGCGCTCATGCAGCAGCCGGAGCTCATCATCGCCGACGAGCCCACGACCGCGCTCGACGTGACCGTGCAGGCGCAGGTGATGACGATCCTCAGCAATGTGAACCGCGAGCACGGTACCGCGATCCTCATGGTCTCGCACAACATCGCGCTGCTGTCGGAGATCTGCGACCGCGTGCTCGTCATGTTCCGCGGTGACCTCGTCGATGTGCTCAGCACCGACGAGCTACTCGCAGGCAAGGGCCACCCCTATACGCAGATGCTCGTGCGCGCCGTTCCCGACCTCGCAACTGACCGCGACCGGCCGCTTGCCACCATTGATGATCTGCAACACACGAACGAGGTGAACGCACATGGCACTGGAATTTGAACAGCTCGGAATCCGCTTCGGATCCGCGCGATCCCCCCTCACCGTGAGCGACGTGCACCTGCGCATCGAGCGCGGCTCGACCGTGGGTCTCGTCGGCGAGTCGGGCTCTGGGAAATCCTCGGTCGCGAAGGCAGGCGTGGGCATCAACCGGCTCGCGACCGGGCGCATCACGCTCGACGGCGAGGAGATAGCTTCGCCGAAGCGGCGCCTCACGCAGCCCGCAAAATACGGCGTGCAGCTTGTGTTCCAAGACCCGCGCACGTCGATGAACCCGAAGATGACGATCGGTGAGACCCTCCGGGAGGCCGCCGCGCTCTACCGCGGGCCAGACGGAGGCGCGTCGGCGCGCCCCACAGGGGACAGCTCGCGCGCCCCCGCCGGGGCCGGAGGCAAAGCGCTCGGCGAGCGCGCCCGTGAGCTCCTCGAGATGGTGCGGCTCGAAGCCGTGCACCTCAACCGCTACCCGCACGAGCTCTCGGGCGGCCAGCTGCAACGCGTCTCGATCGCCCGATCGCTCGCAACCGATCCGAAATACCTGCTGCTCGACGAGGTCACTGCGTCGCTTGACGTCTCGGTACAGGCGGCGGTGCTGAACCTCCTGCGCGAGCTGCAGCAGGAGCTCGGCTTCGCGATGCTGTACATCTCACACGACCTCTCTGTGATCCGCTACGTGAGCGAGCATGTCTACGTCATGCAGCACGGAAAGATCGTCGAGCACGCCGACGTGCACCAGCTATTCGAGCACCCCGAAACAGACTACGCCCAACAGCTGCTTCGAGCAGTGCCGCGACTTGGCGGCGGACGATGGCAACACCAGAATGCATAAGGAGACCCCGATGTCGGAGACAATTCAGGTTTACACCGAACGCGATGTCGCGATCATCAAGATCGACCGCGTGGAGAAACTCAACGCGCTCACGCAGACGATGCGGGTCGACATTGCGCGACACATCCGCGCATACGGGGCACCCGGGCAGGCGCGCGGTATCGTGCTGACCGGAACCGGCGCGGCGTTCTCCGCCGGCGAGGATCTCAAGGAGACCGGCGCGGAGAGCCTCGAACAGCTGCTCGGCGCGCTCGAGACCTTCCACGACATCACCCGCGCGATCCTCGAGAGCGAGGTGCCGGTCGTTGCCGCCGTGAACGGGCTGGCGGTGGGAGGCGCGTCAGAGGTCACGATGTCGTGCGACGCTCGCGTCGGAACCGAGCACAGCGCCTTCATGCTGCCCGAGAACCGCATCGGCATCACCATCTCCAACGGCTCAAGCATGTTTCTGCCACGAGTCGTCGGCAAGCACGCACGACGCCTCGTGCTCGAATCCCCCCGGGTGCACGCCGAGGAGGCCGCAGCAATCGGCCTGCTCGATTCAATTGTCTCGCCCGACGAGCTGCTCACCGCATCGGTGGATCTCGCGCACCGTTGGAACCCCGTCGGCGGCGCAACCGCGCTGCACCTGCGGCTGCTGCGCCCCACGCTCGCCGAGTTCGAGGCGGCTGTCGCGCGCGAGAACGAGGTCGCCGCGATGTCGTGGGATCAGGGAATCATCCAGGCAGGCCTCGAGCGGTTCTGGGCGAGCAAGCGGGCGTAACCCGAGAGAGCTGGCGCGGCCGCGACCAGGCGGGCGCAGCCCGTTCTCGGGCCCGAATGGCGGGGCAACGCGCAGGGAAAGTAGGGCGTGCGGGGCTTGAACCCGCGACCGACGGATTATGAGTCCGTTGCTCTAACCAACTGAGCTAACGCCCCTGGCAACCGATTTAGTCTATCGGATCGGTTGCCACTCCAGCCGCGATTCTCGTCCCGCCGTCGTGTCAGCTCGCGCTGCCCTGAGGGCCTGCTCGCGCTGTCACGAGGCACAGCTCGCTCTGTCACGAGGCACAGCTCGCGCTGCCGCTGCGGCTCAGCACGGGCCACCGCTGCGGCTCAGCTCGCGCCGCCGCCGCGGGCTCGCCTGAACGCTGTTTTCCCGAGCAGGCCCGCTCCGAACGCCGCGAGCAGCAGCGCGATCCCCGCGGCCGCGAGCGGCGCACCGCCGGTCTGCGCGATGCCGGAGGTCGGCGCGGCGGGATCCTTCAATCCCTCGCCAGCGTCTCCGTCTCCGTCACCCGGATCGGGAAGAGTCGGATCTGGGTCTGGCGTCTCCGCGGCAGTGACGGTGAGGACTGCACCCCCGCTGACCGCGGAGCGGCCAGCGGGGTCGGTCGCGGTCGCGCGGAACACATAACCGGTGAGCGCGAGTTCGCCAGGCACGGTCAGCGTCGACTCGTTCCCGACGGTGACGACGCGCCATGCCGCGGCAGTGCTCTCCCAGGTTTTTCCGCCGTCGTTCGAGACCTCCCAGGTGACCTCCGGTGCCGGGCTACCCGTCGTGGTCACCGAGAACTCAGCGGTCTTTCCCGCGGTGATCGAGACCGCCTTCGGGTCAGTAATCGTCGGGGCCGCCGGCAGCGCCGTGACGATGAACACTGTCAGCTCCCCAGGTTCAGCAACAGCTGCTCCGGGAGATACCTCGGTGATCGTCGCGAAGAAGGTCAGCGGGTCAAAGCTCGTGTTGAAAATGTACGTCGGCACCTCGAAGGTTTGGGTGGACGGGCCGCCCGGTTCGAAGGTGAGCACGGTATAGAGCGGCACGGGGTGCATGTCCTGGCCGGGAGTCGCGGTGCCGGCGGTCATATCGATCCTCACGGTCGCCCCGAGATCGTCCTCCCCGGGCGTGTAGGTGACCGGGATGACGGCCTTCTCCCCCGCCTGCACGGTGACGTTCTCACCGAGCGTCACCGTCCCGCCGCGAACCTCAACGGCACCGCGGTCGGGCTCCGCGCCGTAGACTCGGGCGAAGCCGCGCTGATCCAACGCCGGAAGCTCACCGCCGTCGAGCGCCGCGTCGATCGCGGGCGAGCCCCGCTCGGGGAGCACGGTGCGCGTCTTCCCCCCGTGATCGGCGAGCGCGGACAGCCGCATCTCTTCGTCAGCGACGACGTCGTTCCCAGCCGCCGGCAGCGCGCCGAGAGCGGTCACCGTGTTGTGGCTACCGGACACTGCGCCCGTGCCCTCGGCCACAACGGCCCCGGCTGCTGCCCCGCTGATGATCGAGTTCGTGAGGGCAAGCTCTTGCCCGCCGGCGGTGCCGGTGTAGAGGACTCCGCCGCCGACGAGCGTGACGTGATCGAGCGACGCCGACGAGGAGTCACCGAGCGAGAGGTGCGATTTGCCGTCGGGGTAACTCGTGACAAACGTGCTGTTGACGACGCGCATCCGGGCAGTCGCTTCAGCGGCGGTGGCGATCCCTGAGAAGCGCAGCGAGTGCGCGGGGCCATGTGTGCCCTTCCCCGTCTCGATCGTCACACGGTTGAGGTCGAACTCACCCTGGTGCTCGCGCACCTCCACGGGAGCGTTCTCCACGGAGGATGCGCTGTCCACGATCGCGACATCGGTGATCGCGACGTCGCCGTGCAGCCCCGAAACGCTCACGGCCCCGCCCGTCACGGTCGCGCTGTTCGCGATGGTCGTGTCGCTGAGCTGCACCGCCGGTACGGCGCGGCCCGCCGGCTGCGCGGCCCCGCCAACGAGGCGGAGCACTCCCGCCGCCGCCGTGCTCTGGGAGCCAGCGCCGGCGAACTCGAACGTGCTCCGCTCAATGACGACTCCCGCGTCGGTGGGGAGCTCGGCGCTGCCGATGCTCACCGCTGCGGGCGACACGAAGGAGAACACGCTGTCGGAGACGGCGAGCGGTGCGGCGAGCCGGTCCACCTGAATCACGCTCGTCTCCCGCGGGCTCGAAGTTTCAAGCTTCTCGAAACGGCTATCCGCGACGGTGATGCTACCGCGCGCGTCATCGAAGTGTAGGAAGCTGCCGCCGTCGGGGTAAATCTCCATGTCGGAGATCGTCACGTTGGAGATGGTGGTGGGCTCGTCCGTGGCCGCGATCCGGATGAAGCCGCCGTAGGCGTGTCTGCCCGTGAAGGTCACGCCGTCGAGGTTGATTGTCGCGCCGTTAGTGGCCGCGAGCGTCGTTCCGCGGTAGTCGGGGGCGCTGATGATCTTGGATCCCTCACCGCCCACAATCGTCACCGTCTCGGTGACCTCGAAGAGCGCGGTGATCGTCGTGCTCAAGCCGTCGGCAATGTGAATCGTGTCATGCCCGGGCGAGGCGTTCGCTGCCTCGATGGCCGCCCCAAAGCTCCCCGGCCCGTCATCGCCCGAGACAGTGACCTCGTAAGTGGCGACCGGGACCGCCGACGCGGGGGTCGCGCCCGGTACTCCGGCGGTGAGTCCGCCGGCGAGCAGCAGAACCGCAAGCGCTCCGGATCCGGCTATCTTCGCTGATGGTGCGCGCATTGGATTCCCCAGGTATCTGATTGCTGGTTAGGCTAACACGCTGCGAACCGGCGGCCTAGAGCTTTTTGCGCTGCTCTCTTGGTCGCTGCGGCGCCCAGCCATCGTGAGGCCTGGGGCGGCGGGCGGCCAACGGGCGGGGCGCGCGGTGGATGGGGATCACAGAAGCATCACGTTCGACGCACTGCCGCACCACAGCCGATATGGTCGAGGGCAGGGCTGCTGACAACGGCGTCGCCAGTCCGCCCTCTTGCACAGCTCGGCTCCGGATCCCACTCCGCCCCTGGGCCGCCACAGCTGTTCCCCGCCGTTGAGACCGCAGACATGAGCGTTCAGTACGCTCGTCTCGCGCGCCGCAGCCTGAGACGCCGCCGCTCTGCAATCGCGCTCCCCCACGTCAGCCCCCAACCCCCCGATTAATCCATTCCGACCCCTTTTCGGCCCTCGCAAGGGTCGGACTGAATTAATCGGGTCGGAGAGGATGCGGGGGACGGTCCCGGGACGCACTGAGCGCACGGCCGCCTCAGCTCAGGGACATTTCCGGCCGCTCCGAGCGGGCTGCCGGTCAGAAGTGAGGCACACCCAGACAGACCCGGCGCGAGCGCCGCGCGCTCAGGCCGCGGGGTTGGTGTCCGGGTCGACGGGCGTCGCCACGGGGATCTTGCCCGTGTGCGCGATCACCGATTTCCCGGACTGCGGGTGGAACCGCGAAATGCCGATCACGCCAATCATCGCTGTGATGCCGGTGATCACGAACACGACGGACACCCACATTGGCGCGTGCGCGGCCTCGCCGAGGATGATGATGCCGATGAACACGGCAACCATCGGGTCGATGACCGTGAGCCCAGCGACGACGAGGTCGGGCGGCCCCGACGAGTACGCATTCTGCACGAACAGCATGCCGAGCAGCGCTCCGGCGGCGAGGGCCGCGACGCACAGCCAGGTGAGCCACTCGAAGTCGCCCTGCTGCAGCCGCGAGATGACGACCTTCGCGAAGGTCGCGACGAAGCCGTACAGCACCCCGGCGCCGACGATATAGATGAGCGCGATGCCGCGGTGGCGGTAGAGCACAAAGAGAACGAGGGCGAGGATCAGCACTACACCGAACGTGATGAGGATCGCGATCAGCTTCACGTCGGTGACGACCCGGTCTTGCACGTTCATGGCAGCGACGAAGACGAACACCGCGATGCTCACGACCGCGAGTGCAATTGACGCGGTGACGCGTTTGCCGAGGCGGACGCCTGAGATCCGGGAGTTCAGCACGGAGGTGATGATGAGCCCAACCACGCCGATAGGCTGCACGATCGTGATCGGAGAGAGCGCGAGCGAGCCGAGCTGAAACACGACCGCGAGGCCAAGCAGCACCGTGCCGACCACCCAGGACGGGCGGCGCAGCAGGCTGAGCATGTGCCGCAGGGAGAGGCCCGCGTGCGCGCTCGCGCCGACGATGCGTTCGACCTTGTTCAGGCCGCGGGATTGATACTGGGCACCGAAGGCGAGCAGCGCTGCCCCGACGAGCGCCAGGGGGATGCCCCAGAACTGGCGCGGGTCGAGCTGGCTGCTCTCGACGACCTCTTGCAAGAAGCCACCGGCCCCGAATAAATCAATCACCCTGCAACGCTACCCGAATGCGGCCAGTGCCGCGCGCCCGCCGCGCAGGATCGACGGTCTCTGCCGGCAGAATCGCGGGCCGATCGACGGCGCTATGCGCCGACAGCGGCTCAGCGTGGCGAACTATGCGCCGACAGCGGCTCAGCGCGGCAGACTATGTGTTGCGGCCGCGGATCACTCGGCGAGTGATCCGCGGCGGCGCGCACAAAGTGGGTGGCTACTCGCCGCCACGCATGAGGTCGACGAGTCGGGCTGCAGCCGTCTCGACCTCATCATTCACGATGATCTCGTCGAACTCGTCGGCCGCCGCAAGCTCCACCTTCGCGGTCTCGAGCCTGCGTGTGCGTTCTTCTTCGCTTTCGGTGCCGCGCCCCACGAGCCGGCGGACAAGCTCGTCCCAGCTCGGCGGCGCGAGGAACACGAGTCGGGCGTCGGGCATGCTCTGCCGCACCTGCCTGGCACCTTGGAGGTCGATCTCGAGCAGGACAACCTCGCCGCGCGCGCTCGCGTCAACGACGGGGCCGCGCGGGGTGCCGTAGCGGTGCTTGTTGTGGACTGTCGCCCACTCGAGCAGTTCGTCGGCGGCGAGCATGCGGTCAAAGTCCTCGTCGGAGACGAAGAAGTAGTGCACGCCGTCGATCTCGCCGGGGCGCGGCGCGCGCGTGGTCGCAGACACGGAGAGTCGAACGTCGGGGTGGTTGTCGCGCACGAATGTGGCGACGGTGCCCTTGCCGACTGCGGTCGGGCCCGCGAGCACGGTGAGCGGCGGTCGTTCGCCGCGCGGCAGCGCGCCCGAGCGCTCGCGCACGAATGCTTCGAGGCGGTCGCGCTGCAGCGCACCGAGGCCGCCCAGGCGCTTGCGCTCGGAAATCTGCAACTCTTCGCGGATGCGGTCGGCCTTCACCTGCCCGATCGACGGGAACGAGAGCAGGTAGTCGGTGATGCGCAACGTGGCTGCGGCGTGCCCGGGCACCTTCGAGTACTCGAGCACCTTGAGCGGCGACATTTCACCGCCCCGGAGCTTGCGCTTGAGCTCGGCGCGCGCCTGGCGCGCCGCAACCGCAGCGCGATTCGCTGCGACCCGGTCTACCTGTGGCATTGCTGCCTGCTGCTTCGTCATGATCTCCCGTACGGCTCCTCAGTCATAGAGCGCCTCAGTGATGAGCCTTGCCTGCTCGCGAACGCGATCGGCGAGGCCAAGGCCTCCACCCTCAAGGATACTGCGCGATTCGTTGGCAAGCACTGCATGCCCGATTCCGCCGAAGATTTCGGCCGCGTCTTCGATGCGAGCGCCCTGATGTCCGAAGCCCGGGGCGAGCACGGGCAGCGCGGGTTCTGCGCGCACCGCGGTATCAATGCCGAAGTCTGCGAGCTTGAGCGTCGCACCGAGCACGACGCCCACGGAGCCCACGGTCTCCCCCGCGTGCTCACGCGCATTCCACGCGTTCGCGCTCGCGACCATCGACGCGGCGAGCGTCTGGCCGTCGCCGCGCACCGCGGTCTGCACCTCGCGCGCCTCGGGGTTCGAGGTCGCGGCGAGCACGAAGAGTCCCTTGCCGTGCTCGCGCACGAACGGGAACGCCCCGGAGAGCGTCTCGAAGCCCATGTAGGGTGCCACGGTCATCGCGTCGACCTCGAGCGGTGAGCCGGGCGCGAGCCAGGCCTCGGCGTAGGCGGCAAACGTGGATCCGATGTCCCCACGCTTCACGTCGCCAACAACGATGAGCCCGGCCGCACGCGCGTCTGCGAGCACGCGCTCAAGGGCGGCGAAGCCGGCGGATCCGAAGCGCTCGAAGAACGAGATCTGCGGCTTGAGCGAGGCCGCGACGCCGGCTGCGGCAGCGACGACGTCGCGGCCCATCCGCTCGGCGCCCGCGGCGGAGTCCTCAAGCCCCCACTCGGCGAGGAGCCCCGCGTGCGGGTCGACGCCGACGCAGAGGTGCCGGCCCGCGGCGAACTCCGCCGCGAGCCTGGCACCAAACGATGACACTGTCATACTGCCGGTCACCGCGCTCCTCAGACCGCGGCAGCAGCGAGGGCTGCCTGGCGATCCGATTCGTACTCCTGCAGCGACTTCACGTCGAAGCCCTTCTGCAGTGCGGACAGCGCGCCGACGGCTGCCGACAGCTCGGAGACTGTCGTGAAGATCGGTTTGTCTGCCGCGACGGCCGCAGCGCGGATCTCGTAGCCGTCCGCGCGGGCGGAGCTGCCCGACGGCGTGTTCACGACCATGTCGATCTCACCGTTGTTGATGAGATCCACGATCGTCTCGCCCTCGGCCTGCAGCGAGTGCTTGCGCACCGTCGTCGACTCGATGCCGTTGCGCGCGAGCACGACCTGCGTGCCCTGCGTCGCGAGCAGGGTGTAACCGAGCTCCTTGAGCCGGAGTGCGGGCAGCACCACGGAGCGCTTGTCTCGATCCGCAACCGAGAGGAACACGGTTCCCGAGGTCGGCAGCGAGCTGCCCGCCGCGGCCTGGCTCTTCGCGAACGCTGTCGGGAAGTCCTTGTCCATGCCCATGACCTCACCGGTCGAACGCATCTCAGGCCCGAGCAGCGAGTCGACGACGAGCCCCTCGTGGGTGCGGAAGCGCTTGAACGGCAGCACCGCCTCCTTCACCGCGATCGGCGCGTCGATCGGCGCGCGCGAACCGTCGCGCTCGGGCAGGAAGCCCTCGTCGATGAGCTGCTGGATCGTCTCGCCGGCCATGAGCCGCGAGGCGGCCTTGGCGAGCGGGATGCCGAGCGCCTTCGACACGAACGGGACGGTACGCGAGGCCCGCGGGTTGGCCTCGAGCACGTAGAGCACGCCCTGGCCGATCGCGAACTGCACGTTGAGGAGTCCGCGCACGCCGACGCCCTCGGCGATGCCGAGCGTTGCCTCGCGGACCTTTGCGATCTCGTCGTGGCCGAGCGTCACGGGCGGCAGGGTGCAGCTCGAGTCACCCGAGTGGACGCCCGCCTCCTCGATGTGCTCCATCACGCCGCCGATGTACAGCTGCTCGCCGTCGTAGAGCGCGTCGACGTCGATCTCGATCGCGTCGTCGAGGAAGCGGTCGACGAGCAGCGGGTGGCCGGGGCCAACGAGGGCGTGGCCCTCGATGCGCTCGAAGTAGCCGTGCAGCGAGTCGGTGTCGTAGACGATCTCCATGCCGCGGCCGCCGAGCACGAACGACGGGCGCACGAGCACGGGGTAGCCGATCTCCTCGGCGACGCGGATCGCGCCCTCCTTGTCGATCGCGGTGCCGTTGCGCGGGGCAAGCAGGTTCGCGCGGTCGAGGATCGCGGAGAATGCGCCGCGCTCCTCGGCGAGGTCGATTGCCTCGGGGGTGGTGCCGAGGATCGGGATCCCGGCGTCCTTCAGCGGCTGCGCGAGTCCGAGGGCGGTCTGCCCGCCGAGCTGCACGACGACGCCGAGGAGCTGGCCGGAGGCCTGCTCAGCGTGGATGACCTCGAGCACGTCCTCGAGCGTGAGCGGCTCGAAGTAGAGCCGGTCGCTCGTGTCGTAGTCGGTCGACACCGTCTCGGGGTTGCAGTTGATCATGATCGTCTCGTAGCCCGCGTCAGACAGCGCGAACGAGGCGTGCACGCACGAGTAGTCGAACTCGACGCCCTGGCCGATGCGGTTCGGGCCGGAGCCGAGGATGACGACCTTCTTGCGATCGCTGGGCGTGACCTCGGTCTCAAGGTCGTACGACGAGTAGTGGTACGGCGTGAGCGCCGGGAACTCGCCCGCGCAGGTGTCGACGGTCTTGAAAACCGGGCGGAGACCGAGCCCGTGGCGCAGGCCCCGGATCTCCGACTCGGAGACGCCGCGGATGCCGGCGAGCTGCACGTCGGCGAAGCCGTGATCCTTCGCCTCGCGGAGCACCTCGAGCGTGAGCTGCGGTGCGGCCGCGACGCGCTCGGCGATCTCGTTGATGAGCACGATCTGGTCGAGGAACCACGGATCGATTGCGGTCTCAGCGAAGACCTGCTCGATCGTGGCGCCGAGGCGCAGCGCCTGCTGCACGTCGACGATGCGGCCGTCGGTCGGGCGACCGATCGTGCCGAGCAGCTCGGCGACGCGCGCCTCCACGGCCTCCGGAGCAACCGGATCCCAGTGGAACGACGTGCCGCGCTTCTCGAGCGAGCGCAGCGACTTCTGCAGCGCGGTCGTGAAGTTGCGGCCGATCGCCATCGACTCGCCGACCGACTTCATGGTCGTCGTGAGGGTGTCGTCGGCGGCCGGGAACTTCTCGAACGCGAAGCGCGGGGTCTTCACCACGACGTAGTCGATCGACGGCTCGAAGCTCGCCGGCGTCACCTCGGTGATGTCGTTGGTGATCTCGTCGAGGCGGTAGCCGAGCGCGAGCTTCGCGGCGATCTTCGCGATCGGGAAGCCCGTGGCCTTCGACGCGAGTGCCGAGGAGCGCGAGACGCGCGGGTTCATCTCGATGACGATGACGCGGCCCGTCTTCGGGTCGATCGCGTACTGAATGTTGCAGCCGCCCGTGTTCACGCCGACACGACGGATGATGTCGATGCCGATGTCGCGGAGGTTCTGGTACTCGCGGTCGGTGAGGGTGAGCGCGGGCGCGACCGTGATGGAGTCGCCCGTGTGCACGCCGACGGCGTCAACGTTCTCGATCGAGCAGACGACCACGGTGTTATCCGAGGTGTCGCGCATGAGCTCGAGCTCGTATTCCTTCCAGCCGAGGATCGACTCCTCGAGGAGCACCTCGGTCGTCGGGCTGTAGTGCAGGCCGTCGGTGACGATGCGCACGAGCTCTTCCTCGGTGTAGGCGAAGCCCGAGCCGAGGCCGCCCATCGTGAAGGAGGGGCGCACGACGAGGGGGTAGCCGAGATCCTTCGCGTACTCCTTCGCTTCCTCGACAGTGTGCGCGATGTGCGAGCGGGCGACGTCCGCGCCCGACTCGAGCACGAGCTCCTTGAAGATCTGGCGATCCTCGCCGCGGTTGATCGCCTCGATGTTCGCGCCGATGAGCTCGACGTTGTACTTCTCGAGGATGCCGAGCTCGTCGAGCTCCATCGCCGCGTTGAGCGCGGTCTGGCCGCCGAGCGTCGCGAGGATCGCGTCGGGCTTCTCCTTGGCGATGATCGATTCGATGACCTCAGCGGTGATCGGCTCGACGTAGGTCGCGTCGGCGAAGTCGGGGTCGGTCATGATCGTCGCGGGGTTCGAGTTCACGAGGATGACGCGCACGCCCTCCTCGCGGAGCACGCGGCACGCCTGGGTTCCGGAGTAGTCGAACTCGCAGGCCTGACCGATGACGATCGGGCCGGAGCCGATAACGAGGACAGAGTTAATGTCTGTACGTTTGGGCATTCTTCTTAGGCTCCCTGGGTGGTCGAGTCAGCGGCTTCTGCGCGGTTCTGCACCAGCGAGCGGAAGCGGTCAAACAGGTAGATGGTGTCGTGCGGGCCGGCAGCGGCCTCAGGGTGGAACTGCACCGAGAACGCGGGGATGTCGAGGCACTCGAGGCCCTCCACGACGTTGTCGTTCAGGCTGTAGTGGCTCACCTGCACGCGGCCGAACCCGGCGGGCGAATCGATCTCGCCCTCGATGGGAACCTCGACGGCGAAGCCGTGGTTCTGTGCGGTGATCTCGACCCGGCCGGTGCGCTTGTCGAGCACGGGCTGGTTGATGCCGCGGTGGCCGAAGGGCAGCTTGTAGGTGTCGAAGCCGAGCGCGCGGCCGAGCAGCTGGTTGCCGAAGCATATCCCGAAGAACGGCATCCCGTCGCGCAGCAGCGCCGCCAACATCTCGACCTGGGCGTCGGAGGCCGCGGGGTCGCCGGGGCCGTTCGAGTAGAAGAGCGAATCCGGCGCGAGGGCGCGGATCTCGTCGAGCGTGGTGCCCGCGGGCAGCACCGTCACGTCGAAGCCGTGCTCGGCCAGGTACTGCACCGTCGAGCGCTTCACGCCGAGGTCGAGCACCGCGATGGATCCGACACGCTCAACGCCGTCAGCAACCGCGACGTCGTAGCGCTCAGGCGTCGTCACGACGGCCGAGAGGTTCTTGCCCGCCATGCTCTCCTGCTCGCGCACGATGGTGAGCTGCTCATCGTCCGAGAGCTCAAGCTCGGCTCCCGAGAAGACGCCGCCGCGCATCGCGCCAGCGTCGCGGATGCGGCGGGTGACCGCGCGGGTGTCGATGCCGGAGATGCCGACGACGTCGTGGCTCACGAGATCCTCATCGAGCGAGCGCTCGGCGCGGAAGTTCGAGATGCGGCGCGCAGGATCGCGCACGACAAAGCCGTCGACCCAGATGCGGTCGGACTCCATGTCGGCGTCGTTCACGCCCGTGTTGCCGATGTGCGGCGTCGTCATGACGACGATCTGGCCGGCGTAGGAGGGGTCCGTGAGGGTCTCCTGGTAGCCAGTCATGCCCGTCGAGAAGACGAGTTCGCCGAGCGTACGCCCGGTCGCGCCGTATGCTCGGCCGACGTAGCGGGTGCCGTCTTCAAGTACGAGCACGGCGGCTCCCTCTGGGCGTGCTGATGCCGGCGGCACCGTCACTTCGTTGGTCGTCGCGGTCACGCGTCCTCCTGGCTCGAGTGGTTGGTCTGGGAAGTATTCTGAGAAATCTCGCTCACTGCGGCGGCGAATCGTCGCTGCTCGGTGGGCGAGGAAAAGCGGAAGCTGGATTCGAGCTCACGTTCGCCCGCTGCCTGGCTCTGCCACTGCAGCAGCGAGAGGCCATCGCGCTCGACGATCTTGCCGATGCGGCCAGCGGCTGCGTCGGTGCCGCGCAGCTGCGCGGTCGCGATCTCGACCGGGCGCTCGCCCTGTACCGCGATCTCGACGCCGTCGCGGCGCACCGTGACATCGGCCCAGCCCTTGAAGGTGAGGCCGGGGATCGCGACGCGCTCAAGCGGCGCGCCCTTCGGCGTCGTCGACACGTAGCTCACGTGCGCGAACTCCGCCGCGACATCGCCCGCGAGGCCGAGCTCGGGCAGCGCGAGCGCGGCGTCTCGTCGCTTGCGCGCACGCCACGCGACCGCCATGAAGGTCAAGAGGCCTCCGGCAATGATGATCCAGATGACGAGAAACATGGTGCGAGTCATGCGTGTGCTCCGTTCTGGTGGGCCGCGGCGGCGACACGCTCCGCAGCAACAAGTTCGCCGCCCTCAAGCGTAAGGTACCCGCGCCGGATCGTGTGGGTGACGCGGCCGGGCAGCTCCATGCCGAGGAAGGGCGAGTTCTGGCTCTGCCCGTGCAGCCGGTCGAGGTCGAAGACGCTCGTGCCCGAAGGGTCGACGAGCACGATGTCGGCGGGCTGGCCGGCGTCGAGCGCGCTCGGGTGCTGCCCCTCGGCACCGACCGGAAGCCGGCCGATCTCGGCTGGCTTCTGCGAGAGCAGCGTCTCGAGCTCAGCCCAGCTCGCGTGGCCCGGCGCAATGAGCGAGGTGAGCGCGATCGGGAAGGCCGATTCGAGGCCGACCATGCCGAACGCGGCCGAGTCCCACTCGCACTCCTTCGCCTCGACCGGGTGCGGGGCGTGGTCGGTTGCGATGATGTCGATGAGCCCGTCAGCGACAGCCTGCCGGAGCGCGCGCACGTCTTCGTCGCGACGCAGCGGTGGGTTCACCTTGTAGCGGGCGTCGTAGCTGCGCGCGAGCTCCTCGGTGAGGATGAGGTGGTGCGGGGTGACCTCGGCGGTGACCTGGATGCCGCGGGCCTTCGCCCAGCGGATCACCTCGACCGAGCCGGCCGTCGACAGGTGGCAGATGTGCAGACGCGCGCCGACGTGCTCGGCGAGCAGCACATCGCGGGCGATGATCGATTCCTCAGCAACCGCGGGCCAGCCCTTCAGGCCGAGCTCGCTCGAGAGCGCCCCCTCATTCATCTGTGAGCCCTCGGTGAGGCGGGGATCCTGCGCGTGCTGCGCGATCACGCCATCAAAGGTCTTCACGTACTCGAGCGCGCGGCGCATGAGCAGCGGGTCGTGGACGCACTTGCCGTCGTCGGAGAACACGCGCACCTCGGCGCGCGACTGCGCCATCGCGCCGATCTCACTGAGCCGCAGCCCCTCGAGATCCTCCGTGACCGCGCCGATCGGGCGCACGGTCGCGTACCCGGCGGCGTCTCCCAGTGCCTTGACCTGCTCAACGACGCCCGCAGTGTCCTGCACCGGCAGCGTGTTCGCCATCGCGAAGACTGTCGTGAAACCGCCTGCCGCGGCCGCGCGGGTGCCGGTGAGCACCGTCTCCGACTGTTCGAAGCCGGGCTCGCGCAGGTGCGTGTGGAGGTCGACGAAGCCGGTGAGCGCGACGAGGCCGTCGGCTTCGATCACGCGCTCCCCCGCCTGCGGTGCGAGCTCACCAGCTGCGGCGCGCTCGACGATCCGGCCGCCTGCAACGCGCAGATCCACCGGAGCTGCGGTCGCGACATCGGCCCCGCGCTCGGTGAGATCTGCGGCAAGCCGGGCACCGCGGATGAGAATACCTTCAGACATGACTTCTCCTTCAGCCTTCAGTTCGTTCGCCAGACAGCAGCAAGTACAGGCAGGCCATGCGCACGGACACACCGTTCGCGACCTGCTCAAGCACGGTCGAGCGCGGCGAATCGGCGGCGCCCGATGAGATTTCGAGCCCGCGGTTCATGGGGCCCGGGTGCATCACGATCGCGCGCTCGCTCAACGTTGCAAGCCTGCGGTCGTCGAAGCCCCAGTTGCGCGCATACTCGCGCTCGTTCGGGAAAAACGCGGCGTGCATGCGCTCGGTCTGGATGCGCAGCATCATCACGACGTCGGGGTGCTCGGCGCGCAGGGCGTCGTCGAGCGAGTGGTAGATCGAGACCGGCCAGTCGCGCACGCCGAACGGCAAGAGCGTCTCGGGGGCGACCAGGCTGACCTTCGCGCCGAGCGCGTTGAGCAGCCAGAGGTTCGAGCGGGCCACGCGCGAGTGCGCGATGTCGCCGACAATGACGACCGAGACGCCGTCGAGGCCGGCCCCCCGGCTCGCGTCACCGTGCAGCCGGCGGCGCATCGTGAACGCGTCAAGCAGCGCCTGCGTCGGGTGCTCGTGCATGCCGTCGCCCGCGTTGAGCACGCCCGCGTCGATCCAGCCGCTCGAGGCGAGCCGCGAGGCCGCCCCGCTCGCCGGGTGGCGGATGATCACGCCGTCTGCACCGATCGCCTGCAGCGTCTGCGCGGTGTCCTTGAGCGACTCGCCCTTGGAGACCGAGCTGCCCTTCGCGCTGAAGTTGATGACGTCGGCCGAGAGCCGCTTGGCGGCCGCCTCGAACGAGATGCGGGTGCGCGTCGAGTCTTCAAAGAAGAGGTTGACGACGGACTTGCCGCGCAGCGTCGGGAGCTTCTTCATCTCGCGCTGCTGCGTGGCCGCCATGTCCTCGGCGGTGTCGAGGATGAGGATCGCGTCGTCTCGGCTCAGTGTGCGTGTGTCGAGCAGGTGCCTCACGAGATTGTCACCGAGTCCTCCCCGTCGTGCTCCGTGAGCTTCACGGAGATGCGCTCCTCGCGGGAGCTCGGGAGGTTCTTGCCGATGTAGTCGGCCCGAATCGGGAGCTCCCGGTGCCCGCGGTCGATGAGCGCGGCGAGGCGCACAGCCTTCGGGCGGCCGTGGTCGCCGAGCGCGTCGAGCGCGGCGCGCACGGTGCGGCCCGAGTAGAGCACATCGTCGACGAGCACGACAGTCTTGCCGTCGACGCCGAAGGGCATCTCGGTGGGATGCGGTGTGCGCGTCGGGTGCTGTGCGAGGTCGTCGCGGTACATCGTCACGTCGAGACTGCCGACGGGAACCTCGACGCCCTCAATGCGGGAGATGTTCTCGGCGATGCGGCGCGCGAGCATCGAACCGCGGGTCGGGATACCGACGAGCAGGAGATCGCGAACGCCCTTATTCGCCTCAATAATTTCATGCGAGATTCGGGTCAAGGCCCGCGAAATCTCGGCTCCGTCAAGAACCATTCGCGTGGTCATTCACCGCCCCCCTTCCGCGCCTCACGGGACGCTGTTAAAGAAAAGCTGTTACGGCTAGAGTCTAGCGCACCGCCAGGCTCGCTCGCGCGCCCGACACGGGGGCGGTGCGCGCGAGCGGCCGCGGGCTGTGCCGCGGTGGCTGCCTAGGCTTTCGCGTGCTCCGCGATCTTGCCGAGCACGCCGTTCACGAAGCGGCTCGAGTCGTCCGTCGAGTACTCTTTCGCGAGCCCGACGGCCTCGTTGATCGCGACCGGGGCCGGAACCTCGGGGTTGTGCAGCATCTCCCAGGAGGCGATGCGGAGGATCGCGCGATCCACGTTCGGCATCCGGTCGATCGTCCAGCCCTGCGCGTAGCTCGCGATGAGGTCGTCGATCTCCTCGCGGTGATCGGTCACCCCATCAACGATTTCGCGGGCGTACAGCCAGGAGGCGACGCGGTCGGGCTCGCCGGCCGCGCGCTTCGCCTCGGCTGCGACGATCTCCATGACCGGAACGTCGAGGACGTCGGCCTGGAACAGCATGTCAAGGGCGCGCTTACGCGCCTTCGTACGAGCGGACACGCCTAGTCGTTTACGCGGCCGAGGTAGTCACCCGTGCGGGTGTCAACCTTTACGCGGGTGCCAGCGTCGAGGAACAGCGGAACCTGGATCTCGGCCCCGGTCTCGACGGTTGCGGGCTTGGTGCCACCGGTCGAGCGGTCGCCCTGCAGGCCCGGCTCGGTGTAGGTGATCTCGAGCGTGACCGAAGCGGGCAGCTCGAGGTAGAGGGGCTCGCCTTCGTGGAGGCCGATCTGCACCTGCTGGTTTTCGAGCATGTACTTGTGTGCGTCGCCGACAACGTTCGGGGTGACGGTGATCTGGTCGTAGTCGGTCATGTCCATGAACACGAAGTCCACGCCGTCCTGGTACAGGTACTGGAAGTCACGACGGTCGACCGTTGCGGTCTCGATCTTCGTGCCAGCGTTGTAGGTCTTATCGATGATCTTGCCGGAGACGATGTTCTTCTGCTTGGTGCGGACGAATGCGCCGCCCTTGCCTGGCTTGACGTGCTGGAACTCGAGGACGCTCCAGAGCTGGCCTGCCTCCTTGATGACGGTGCCATTCTTGATATCGTTCGAGGTTGCCATGCGGTGATCTCCAAAGCCTGAGTGAAAAGTTCATGCGCCGTGCGCGCCGATCCATCCTACACCCAGCTCCCCACGCTCTCGCACGAAGAACTCAGCGCGGCGAGCACCGCTCGTTGCAGCGATTCGACAAACAATATGGCACGCCGCCCGTGGCGTCATAGGCTCGCAGTCATGCATATGCTCCCTCGTACGCTCTGGCATCAACTCTTTGTCGGCCCGCGCGGACCAAAACTCGGTTTCACTGACGTCTCCCGCTCGCAGTTTCGTGTGTGGCCGACAGACCTCGACATTTTGCGGCACATGAACAACGGCAAGTACCTGTCGCTCATGGATGTCGGCCGGTACGACCTCATGCAGCGCAACGGGGTGCTCGACATGTTCAAGGCCGAGGGCTGGTACCCGGTGGTCGTGAACCAGACGATCTCGTACCGGAAGTCGCTGAATCCCTGGATGAAGTTCACGATGGAGTCGCGCATTCTCGGCATCGACGACCAGGCTGTGTACATGGAGCAGCGATTCGTACGGCCTGCGCCCGCGAGTTCGGGCATCGCTGGCGAGCCCGAGATCTACGCACGCGCGGTGGTGCGGGCCAGGATCCTGCGCCGCTCGGGCGGCGTCGTGAAGATGGACGAGATCATCGAGAAGAGCGGGGTCGACCCGGCCACCCTGCACGTGCCCGAGGCGTACCTCGAGTGGGGCGCGACGACGAAGCTGCCGTCGACCCGCGCGGATACCCCGAGCGTCTGGGAGTAGCGCCCCGCCCGCATCTCGACCACCCCGATTCATCGAGTCCGACTGTTGCACGGCCCGTACAAGGGTCGGAATGGAAAAATCGGGGCAGCGGAGGTGGTCGGGGGCAGGTTTGAAGCGCGCGTTCAGCCGATCGGCGGGCGCGCGCCCAGGTGCGGTCCCTGATTGCCCGTCTCGCGCGTGTTCACGCGCACGCTGCGGTCAGTCGAGTCGAACAGCTCGCGCGCGGCGAACCTACCGCTGCCGACCGCGCCGTGCACCCAGGTGAAGCTGCTGCTGTCGACGGGCGGCTCCCCCGCCGCGATCTGCATGAGCTGCAGCATGAGCAGCTCCGGCAGGCTCGGGTGCGGCCCGTGCGCGTGGCTGAGGCCCACGAGCGGTGGCTTGGAGCCGGCTGGGATGAGCCTGAGCGTCCATTCCTGTCCGCCCTCGTGCGCGCTCGCAGCACCGCGCGGCACCGCGTCAAGCACACCAAACTCCGCGACGACCTCGGGCGCGAGCACGAGCGGGGCCGCGAGCGAAAGCGGGCTCGCGGGCTGCCGGGCGGCCGCACGGAAGAGGATCGTCCAGCGTGCCGCCCCGAGCCCGTACGGCGCAGGAACCGGCACGAGCGTCGGGTCGGCCATGAGCGCCCGCGCGAGTGTCGCGTGGTCGATTCCCTGCTCCCAAAACGCCTCGGGTTCGGGCACGGTGAGCCCCGCCCAACCCGCAACTGTCCGGGCGAGGGCGAAGGCACGCTCGAAGCGATCCGCTTCCTGCCCCTCGACGCCAGCAAAGGCTGCTCGCCCGAAGTCGCCCTCACGGGCTGACCGCGCGGCCGCGGCGAGCAGGTGTTCAAGCTCGTCGGCGGGAGCACCCCCACCGCCCTGGCGCTGCGACTGCGCGAGCGCTCCATCGAGATCCTCAGCGAGCTCAGCAAAGAGCAGGCGAGCGAGCTGTGGGTGTTCTCCGGGTGCAGATGCCATGGTGGTTCCTCCGCCACCGAGCTTAGCGGGCCACAGGGCTCCCGGTCAGTTGGTGATGCCGGCGTTCGTGACCAGCCGCTCGAGCACCGTCGGCAGCTCCTGGTGGGCGTCGAGCCGAATGCCGTCGGGAGCGAACCGTTTGGCGATGTCGTCGGTGCGGATCCCGATCCCGATGACCGTGACGCCCGCGTTTCGCAGCCGCGACAGCTCGATCGCCGCCGCGTCAGCATCGTTGGTGCCGCCGTCGCTCACGAGGATCGCGACCCGCCTGCGCGGCACGCCAGACGATGCGCCTCCCCCGGCGAGACCGAACTCGCGGGCGGCCGCGGCGAGGGCTGCGGCGTCGTTGGTGGATCCCTGCGGTGAATGAATCGCCCCGTCAAGGGTGCGCCGCGCCAGATCGTCAAGGGCCCCGGCCAGCGGCTTCACCACGTGCGGCGCGGAGTCGAACACGATGAGCGCGGTGCGCAGGCTCAGCTCGAGATCAATGCCGAGCGCCCGCTCCTCGAACGCGATGTCGCGTTCGACCCCGGCCAGCGCCTCGAGCATGATGAGCGCGGCGGTCGCGGCGGCCTCGGCCGGCGGACCCTGCATCGACGCCGAACGGTCGATGAGCAGCACGTAGTCGGTGCTCCCCTCACGCCGGCTCGGGCGGGGCCTGCGCTGCCTGGCGAGGAACGCCCGTGGCCGCTCCATCCCGGCCGCCACATCGGCGACGACGCGCACGAGGGAGTCGCGGTCGAGCAGATCCCCCTCAGCCTGCGGCAGCCGCGTAAACGCGCGCTCCTCACGGACGCGATCGGACACGATCTGGCGCCATACCTCGCGCACCTCATCGATGCTCTTCGAGTGCTCGCGCGCCCGCTCGCGATAGCTCGCAAGCGCCGTCGCTCCCGCGCCTCCCGACCCGAGGGTGCCGGGGTCCCTCGGGCGATCGTCAGTGTCGTCGGGCGCATCGCTCGCGAGCATGTCTGGCAGGTCGAGGCCCTCGGCCCAGGCACCGGTCGCGGGCAGCGGCGTCGAGAGCACCGTGGCGACGAAGCCGGCCTGCTCGGCGGCGAAGAGGTCCGCGCCCTCCGATCCCTCGCGCTTGTCCCCCGCGCGCGCGGCCTCGGTGTCGCCATCCGTCGTGGCGTCGCCGCCCTCGCCGCCGTCAGTGGCGTCCTCGTCCGCGCTGCCGCCTGCCGAGTCAAAGCCCGCCTCGGAATCGCCTGCGTCATCCGCCGCGCCCTCATCGGGCGAGGCGTTGCGGCTCGACTGCGGCCCGCGACCGGCAGCATCGAGCGCGAACAAGCGCTCATAGCCCGGGGCAAGCAACCCGAAGGCGCGCTCGAAGCGCTGCATGGGCGAGCGACGCGGGTCGGCAGAGATCGCAAGCGCGAGCGCCCCGGCGGTCTCGCCGCCCGCGCCATCGAGCGCGGCCAGCTCAGCGCGCACCTCGGGCGCAAGCGAGTCGAGATATGCCGGAACGGCATCCTGCCCCGTTACCCACCGCACCGCGACGGTGTCGAGCAGTACGCTCACCCACTGGAGGTGACGCGGCAGCTCCCCCGGCACGCCCCCGGAGTCAGCCGTTCCCCCGCCGGCGGCGACCGCGCGGGCAATCGGGCGCCTGAGGCTCGGCATTGCGGCCAACAGCTCACTCGCCGCGAGCAGGCGATCGAGCAGCGCGAGCAGCGGCTCCAGTCGAGGGCTATACGCGCTCAGCGCGATCCGCCGCCGGCGTCGCGCAGGCGCGACCCGCACCTCACGCACCGATTCCCACAGCAGCAGCAAGACCTGCGCGGTCGCCTCGTCATCGCTCAGACCGCGGTCGGCAACCAGCTGCAGCCCGACGTGTGCGACGCCATCGCGCACCCACCAGTCAGCTCCGTCGTGCAGCTCGACAGGCACGCCCACCACGGCTGCGGCAGCCAACAGGGCTCCGCGAACCCCCGACTCGCCACCTGCCTGCAACATACCCACCACACTACCGAGTGATAGCGTGGCAGAATGCTCCCGTTTGATGCGCACCCAGTCCTCGCCGAGGCCGCTGAGGTCCATCGGGAACTCACTCGCACTCGCCGCGTCGCCCATACCGCGGGCTCAGCGCGCCAGGCGCTCGCAGCAGACGCACAGCGCGCGCTGCAGGCGCGGCTCGACGCGCTCTACGCCGAGCCGGAGTCGCGGGAGATCCTCGACCGGGCGCTCACCGAGCGGGCCGCGATGCTGCGTGCCGCGGTGCAGTCGTGGCAGATCACGCTCGCGCAGCGCGGACTCACCGACGAGGCGGCATCGGTCGCGACCGACGCCGCGCACGAGCACCGCGCGCTCATCCAGGCCGAAGAGCTACTCATTGGCAATCTCCGCGCGCAGGCTGAGCGGCTGGGCGAGCGCCGAACGGCAATGCTTGTGGATCGCGTCGACACCGAGGCGACCCGCGACGGCCTGCTCACCGCGCTTGGCGCGCTCCGGCTCCGTGAGGCGCGGGCCCAGCTGCGGCGCGGGCTGCTCCTCACCGGGCAGATGCGCGGCATCATCGCGGAGGCGCTTCCCGCGCTCACCCGCGGCGAGCCCCTCCTCCTGCTCGGCGAGACCGGCGGCGCGAAGACCGCGCTCGCCGAGTACCTCTCGCGGGTCATGCTCGGCCGCGAGCCGGAGCTTGTCTCGGGCTACGGCGACATCACGAGCTCGCAGCTCATCGGCAGTCACGAGCTCCGCTCCGAGCAGGGTGCCACCGTGAGCGTCTTCGTCGCGGGCCCGCTGCTGCGCGCGATGACCGAGGGTCACCCGGTGATCCTCGACGAGGTCAACGCCATGCCGGCCGAGTTCTTGAAGCGCCTCAACCGCATCCTGCAGCTCCGCCCTGGCGACCGCTTCGCGGTGCAGGAGAACAGCGGGATCGCGATCACCATCGCGCAGGGCTTCGCCATCCTCGCGACCGCGAATGAGCAGACGCCTCACCGCTACCGCGGCATCGACCGCATGAGTGCGGAGCTCGTCAACCGTTTCGGCGCGAACAGCTACCGGGTGCACTACCCCGACGCGGGCGTCTCGTACACCGACGTGCCGCGCGAGAACGCCCTCCTCGCGGCTGCCTCGATCGCAGACGATGCGGGATCGGTGCCGCTCAGCACCGACGAGCTCGAGCGCGTCGCCCGCGCGGCGTTCATCAGCCAGCAGGTATTCGCTGGCTCGCACGGCGAGGGCTTCAACACGTTCGTCTCAACCGAGCGCGAGATCGATGGCAGGCCGGGGCTCGAAGAGTCGGTGCTCGCACCTCGCACGCTCGTGGCGATCGTGCAGAAGGTTGCTGGCAGCGGCGGCCAGGTCTCGCTCGACCATGCGCTCAGGCGTTTCGTCGACGGCGTGATGCACGCAGAGGATCGCCAGGTGCTCGCCCTTATTCTGCGCTCGCAGGGGTTCCTGGGCTGAGCGCGCTGCCCCGCCGGGAGCGTGTGAACGCCGAGATGCCGGTGATGTCACGACCGATGAGCAGTGTCTGGATCGACTCGGTTCCCTCGTAGGTGTGGTTAATCTCGCTGTCAGTGAGGTGACGCGCGACGTGCCGCTCGAGGAGCAGGCCGTTTCCCGCGAGCACGTCTCGCGCGGCGCGGCACACTTCGCGGGAGGCACCCACGGTGTGCAGCTTGAGCATCGAAGTCATCGTGCTCGACAGGTCGCCCATTTCGGCGAGATCGGTCGCGCGGAAGCACATCGTGTACATCGTCGAGATCTTCGTGAGCATCTGCACCAGCTGCTGCTGCACCAGCTGGTAGCTCGCGAGCGGCGAGCCGAACTGCGAGCGATCCCCCGCATACTGCAGCGCGATCTCATAGGCCGCCGTCGCGTGCCCGAGTGCCGCCCACCCGACGTTCAGGCGGGTGCGGTTGAGCGCCTGCACGACGTCTTCGAAGTTGCGAGACTTCGCGAGCAGGTTACCCTCGGGGATCACGAGGTCACGGATGACAATGTCGGCCTGCTGAATCGCCCGCTTGCCAATCTTGCCCGTGATCACGGTCGGCTGGTAGCCGGCCGGATAGGGCTCGCCCGCTGCTCGCTCCATCGCGAACGCTTTGACCTCGCCGTCGGCAGTGTCTCTCGCCCAGATGAGCACGACGTCGGCAGAGGCACCGTTGCCGATCCACCGCTTGTGCCCATTCAGCACGTAGTTTCCGCCGCGCTTCTCCGCCGCCGTCTCGAGCGCGACCGCGTCAGAGCCATGATCCGGCTCGGTTAACGCGAAGGCCCCCGTAAGCTCGAGCCGCGCCATCGCGGGGAGCCAACGCTGCCGCTGCTCCTCTGAGCCCAGGGCGTAGATAGTGCCCATCGCGAGGCCAGAGTGAACCGCCATAAAGGTGTTCACCGAGCCGTCGCCCCGCGAGAGCTCGAATGCCGCAAGCCCTTGCTCGCGCAACGTCATTCCCGGCGCACCGTATTCCGGGATGACCGTGCCCGCGATCCCGAGCTCCTTCAACCCCGGGAGCAGCTGCTCGGGGAATGCTGCGCGCTCCCACGCCTCGTTGATGACCGGGAGCACACTTTCTTCGTTGAACGCACGAATCCGCTGGCAGAGTTCGTGCTCACGCGGCGTCAGTGTCTCCCGCAGCAGAAAAAGATCGCTTGGATCGGTGATGAGGGGCATTGCTTGCTCGCTTCCCGGCGCGACTCCAGTGTCGGCCTGACGGTTCCGGTGCTTTGCCCCAGTGTGACCCACGTCTCTCATGCGACCAATCCTGAACACAAATACATCTATGCAACACGCGTATCGAATAAGGAGGATAATCGCTTACTACCGCACTACTCGGGTTTCGTTGGGAGGGAAGGTCCAGATGGAGCTTCATCACGTCCTCGCATTCCTCACGCTCGCCGAGGAGCTTCACTTCGGTCGCGCCGCAGAACGGCTGTATGTCGCACAGCCGACGCTGAGTCGCAGCATCCGAAGCCTCGAAGAGGAGCTTGGGGTGCGCCTGTTCGAGCGCGCCAACCGGCAGGTCAGACTCACCGAGGCGGGAAGCGCGTTTCTCGATCCGGCGCGCGCCGTGCGGGCCGCCCACGAGCGCGCGGTGAACAGCGTCAGCCAATCGGCCCGGGGGCTCACGGGAACCGTGAGGCTCGTCTTCACCGGGCCGTCCTCCTACCAGCTGGTGAGCGAACTCGCCTCCGAGGTCTCAGCACGCCACCCGGGGATCCACCTCGAGCTCATCGGTGGGGGTTTCGCAGGCGAGGGGCTCCACCGGCTCCTCAACAACACCGCGGACGCCGCATTGGGACGGTGGAGCAAGCTCCCGGAGAGCATCTCCTCCATACCCCTCAAACATGAGGGGTTCGTGCTCGCGGTTCCCAGTGGTCATCGCCTCGCCTCAGCGCGCGAAGTCTCGTTTGGCGACGTCTCCGGTGAGCCGTTCATCCGACTCGCAGAGCGGCTCCCGTCGATCCTCACCGAGCGACTGAACGAGCTGTGCGCACGCCACGAGGCCGAGCTGGATGTGCAGCAGACGGCCCCGGAAAGCTGGACCGCGCTGGCGCTCGTCGCTTCCGGCGTCGGCGTCACCCTCACCCTCACCTCGGTGCGCGACAACGCGAGCGTCCCAGGCGTCGAGTTTCTCGCGCTCACCGATGCGCTCGAGCCGACCTGGCTGAGCCTGGCGTGGAACACCCGCTTCAGTACCCCCGCGCTCGATTCGGTGGTTGAGTGCGCCGCGGAGCTCTCTCACCAGGTCTGACCGCCCGACAGGGGTGCGGGCGGCGGGCACTGACTGCTGACTGCTGGCTGCTGACCGGAGGCCGCGGGCTACCGGCCGCGGGCTACCGGCCGCGGGCTACCGGCCGCGGGCTACCGGCCGCGGGCTACCGGCCGCGGGTTACGGCCACGGGCTACTGGCCGCGAACCGCACGCGGGGCGCAGCGCCCGGCTCAGGTCGATGCACAACAACCGTATCGTCCGATACGGATTCTCAATCGGTTACCCCGCGGTATCGCGCCATCATGAGAGCACGGCGACTCCCCGCCCCGCAGAGATTGGACACGCAATGCCGCACCGCTCCCCGCTCGCGCACACCCCGCCCCAGCAGCTTTTTCCCGAGGACACGATGCCCGACACCCAGGGTGTGAATTTCTTCGAGATCGATGACGATCTACAGCTCACGCTCAAGGCCCTCCTCCCCGCAGACGAGTTCGCGCTCGCGCTGCCGCACTTCCGCGAGCTCGGCGCCCTCGTTGGCGACGCGCTCGACTCCCACTCACGTGCCGCCGACGCCAATCCGCCGGTGCTGCGCACCTACGATCACCGCGGCGCGATCCTCAACGCGGTCGACTACCACCCGGCCTACACTGCAATGGAGCAGATCGCAATCGAGCACTTCGGCCTCGTCGCCATGTCGCATCGACCCGTCATGGACTTCGGCGCACCGCTTCGCCACACCCTGAAATACGCGTTCTGGTACCTCTTCGGTCAGGCCGAATTCGCCCTCGCGTGCCCGATGAGCATGACCGACTCCGCAGTGCGCGTGCTGAGCAAATACGGCAGCAGCGAACTCAAGGAGCGCTACGCGTCCGCGATGATTCGCACCGACGGGGCGCACTTCTCGGGGGCGCAGTTCATGACAGAAAAGCAGGGCGGCTCGGATGTCGGGTCAAACATTGTTCGGGCAGAGCAGCGCGGCGCCGAGTGGCTGCTCTGGGGTGACAAGTGGTTCTGCTCAAATGTCTCGGCAGATGTCGCGCTCGTGCTTGCGCGCCCCGACGGCGCGGTGGCGGGCACCGCAGGCCTCGCGATGTTTCTCATGCCGCGGGTGTTGCCAGACGGCAGCATGAACGACTTCCGAGTGAACAGGCTCAAGGACAAGCTTGGCACCCGGGCAATGGCCTCCGGCGAGGTGACATTCGCCGGGGCTCACGCGTACCTCGTCGGCGACCTCGGCACCGGGTTCAAGCAGATGATGTCGATGGTGAACTCGTCTCGGCTCTCGAACGCGATGCGGTCAAGCGCACTCATGCGGCGCAGTTACGTCGAGGCGCTGACTTCGACGACGGGCAGGGAGGCGTTCGGCGGGCCGCTCGTGGAGAAACCACTCATGCGCAAGGCCCTGTTTCGCATGCTGCTTGATACCGAGGCAGCCTCGGCAACGCTCTTCCACACGGCAACCGTCTACGACAGGGCCGACGCGGCAGTCACGCACCTTACGCCTGAAGAACGCGCCGCAAGCGTGCCGCCTGACCCTGATTCTCGGCACGTGCGTCTCCTCACGCCGATCCTCAAAGGCGTGATCTGCAAGCGCGCCCGACACATCGTCGCCGAGGGCATGGAAGCACGGGGCGGAAACGGGTATATCGACGAGTGGGTCGACGGCAAGCTCCTGCGCGAAGCGCAGCTTGGTTCGATCTGGGAGGGGACAACCAACATCGTCGCCCTCGATGTGCAGCGTGCGCTGCTGCGCAACGACTCGGGAACGCCGTTCTTCGCGGACATCGCCGATCGCCTCGCGCTGTCCGTCAACGACCCGCAGCTTGGCGGACTCGCTGAGGTGCTCCTCGCGTTTCACGCTGCCGCCGAACAGTCTTCGAAGCAGCTCTCGTCAGCTGCCGTCGACCGGAGGGAAGTCGCAGCAGCGCGTCAGATGAACGACCTGTACGATGTGCTCGCGGCAAGCCTGTTTCTCGAGCAGGCGCGGTCCCAGCTTCAGGCGTCGGGGAATGCGCGAAAAATCGCCGTGCTCATCGGGTACATGGAGGAGCACATGCTCGGGGAAGCTCGCTCGGGCAGCGCGGCCGAAAGCCTACTCCTCGGCGGTTACGCCACCGAGATCCTCACCAACGGGCACGTGCCATTCGGGGCAGTCGAGACGGCGCTGAGCGACACGGTGGGCCGCGCGACCGCGGCGAGATCCCGATCCATCGAATCGCCTGTGGGCGTTCGATGAGCGACATCACGGACGCGACAACCGCGAGCGAACGCACCCCCGGGGCGCTTCACGGCCTGCGAGTCCTCGATCTCAGCCGCGTGGTCGCCGGCCCCCTGTGCGCGAGCATGCTCGGCGACCTCGGGGCGGACGTCATCAAGGTGGAGGGCCCCCGCAACCCCGACGAGACCCGCAGCTGGTTCCCTCCCGAGATCGGCGACATGGGCGTGTACTTCGCGACGGTGAACCGCAGCAAACGGGCGATCACCGTCGATCTCAAGACGCCGGAGGGCGTCGCCGTGATCCGCGATCTCGTCCGCACGAGCGACATCGTGATCGAGAATTTCACCACGGGCACGCTCGAGCGGCTTGGGCTTGGCTACGAGACGCTTCGGCAACTCAACCCGCGCATCATCCTGTGTTCAATCACGGGATTTGGCCAGACCGGGCCTTCGAGGGAGCAGGGCGGCTACGACTTCATCGCCCAAGCGATGACGGGGTTCGTCTCGATGAATGGCGCTCCCGGCGATGAGGGTACGAAGGCACCCATCGCGCTCGCTGATCTGCAGGCCGGGCTGCACGCCACCATCAGCCTCCTGGCTGCCGTGCAGGCGAGGGAGCGGACGGGCGAGGGGCAGCACTGCGACATCTCGCTGCTTGACTCCATGGCGTTTTCGCTCCTCAACCTGGGAACGACGTATCTCAACACCGGGGTCGTCCCGCCGCGCTACGGCAATCAGCATCAGACGCTCGTCCCGTATCAGAGCTTCGAAACCGCAGACGGAGACGTCATCGTCGCCGTCGGCAACGACGGACAGTTCGCGCGGTTCTGCGAAGTGCTGGACTGTAGCGAGCTCGCAACCGACGAACGCTACCGAGACGCGAGCTCTCGGATCCAGAACCGCGAAGCGCTCATCGCAGTGTTGCAGGAGCGTCTGCGCGTGTGGAGCTCATCACACCTGCTCGAGCGTCTCCGCGCAGCGCGAGTTCCGTGCGGCCCGGTGAACTCCGTCGCGCAGCTCTTCGACGAGCCGCAGGTTGCTGCCCGCGGCATCGTCGTTGAAGTCGAGGGGGCCGCTTCGCCCGACCTCAAGCTCCTCGCCGCCCCGTTCGGCCTGCGCGGCACACCAGCTGAGATCTCCGCGGGGCCGCCGCGGTTCTCAGAGCACACCGACGCCGTACTCGAGGAGCTCGGGTACTCCCCCGCAAGGATCGACCGCCTCCGTACCGCCGGGGTCATCGCCGCGAAGTAGTCACCGACGGCAGCGCACCACCGGCCTGTCGGCTTCCGAAGTTTCCATTTCTGCAAGCTTTTCATCCAACGACGCATGAAGAGGAGTCCCCCATGCGCAAAAAACTGACAAATCCCAGAACAATCTGGATATCGGTGTTCGTGTCGTGCTTTCTCGGTCTGTACGTCGACGGTTTCGACCTGCAGATCCTCTCACTCACGCTCCCGAGCCTCACCGAGGAGTGGAGCCTCACGAACACCCAGGCCGGCTTGCTCGGAACCGCGTCGCTCGCGGGAATGGGCGTCGGCGGAATATTCGGGGGCTGGCTGGCCGACCGCTACGGTCGCGTGCGGATGGCGGCGCTCATGATCGTGCTGTTCTCGATCGGGTCGTTTGCCCTCGGCTTCACTGAAGCGCCGTGGCAGTTCATGATCATCCGCTTCATCACCGGGCTCGGCCTCGGTGCCGAGTACACGATCTGCATGATGCTCATGGCGGAATACACGAACGCAAAGCGCCGGGGGCTCACCATGGGCGTGCTCATGGCTTCCTATTCCCTCGGCTATCTCTCGGCCGCGCTGCTCTCTGGAGCGGTTATCCCGGTGTTTGGCTGGCGGTGGATGTACTGGATCGCGATCGTCCCCGTTGTCCTCGCAATCTACATTCGTCGGGTGATCCCCGAGCCTCAGGGCTGGCAAGAGCGGCAGGCGCAGGCACTGCTTCCCGAATCCAAGGCGAAGGATCGCAACCAGTGGCGACTCCTGTTCAAGAATCCGATCGCCCGGAGAATGTTCTTTCTTTGGACGGCCGCATCGATCTGTCTGCAGTTTGGGTACTACGGCGTGAACACGTGGCTCCCGTCGTATATTGCAGGTGATCTCGGTATCGAGTTCGCTTCGATGACGGTGTACGTGGCTGGCACCTACGCGGCGGGCTTCTGCAGCAGACTCCTCGGCGGCTGGCTAGCTGACCGCATCGGGAGGAGGCTCGTCTTCAGCATCGGCGCCCTCGTCACCGCCGCGCTCCTCCCGATCATCTACCTGTATCAGAACCCACAAAACATCGTCGCGTTCCTGCTGATCCTCGGGTTCATGTACGGCTGGCCGTACGCGGTGAACGGCGCATACATGAACGAGAGCTTCCCGACGGAACTGCGCGGCACTGCAACCGGGGCGGCGTACAACCTTGGGCGGATCGGCGCGCTGCTCGCTCCGCTCACCATCGGGGTCATCGCTGACTCGTTCAGTGTCGGTCTCGGGCTCGCGGCGCTCGGCTTCGGCTACGCGCTGGCGGCCATCATCACGTTCTTCTTCATCCGCGACAAGATGTACGACCCGGCCCGCGCCGATACCGATGAGGTGCAGCAGCAACTTGCCGTTGATACCGGCACGAGCCCCGTCCGGATTCCCACGCGGGCAGCGCGCAAGGCGGTGCGGGCGGGCCGGTCAGCCGGACCAAGCGACACCTGAGGCGCGGCCGGGGTGTAGCCGCTACCCGAGCTCGCGATAGAGCCGGGCAGCGGCTTCCACCACCGCCGGATGTTCGACACTCAGCGACTGAATGCCGACAAGTTCGAGGCCTGCTGGGGGCTTCCCGCCCGCGCCCCACAGCAGGATCGAGCTCTCCGAGGGCATCTGCGACGACCACCAGGAGAGCCCGCCGCGGGCACTCCCCTCGGATTCAAAGATGCCTCGGGAGATCTGCTGGGTGACCCCGAGATCCTGCACCACTATCTCGCTTGGGCGCACGTTGAGTTGTACCAGCGCCGCGGCGTCGTCGAGGTCGACAACCTCAGGCCCGGTGTAGCGAAACTCGGCGAGCGCGCGGGGCTCTCCTGCGGCGGTGAGAAACACCTCCGGTATCCAGGTGCGCTTGTTGTAGAAGCTCTCGGCGATCGCCCCGACCGCGCTCCGGGAGAAATACCAGGAGTCGTACAGGTCGGAGTTGTCCCACCGCCCGTGAAACTGCGGCCTGGGGACGAACGTCCAGTGCCCGGGCATGCCCGTTCTCGCACCGGCAGCCTTCGGATAGCAGCGGAACAGCCGTAGTGGCTGGGGCATCGACTCCGCCATCGCCTACGCGTACGCGCCCTCATCTTCGGCGTCGATCGCGCCGATGACCTCGGCTACGCGGCCTAGTTTGATGCACTCGCGAGGCGTCGAGCCGCGCAGAAACTGGTTCGGTGAATCGAGCCAGATCGGCACTACCTTCGTGTGCATCGTCGACTCGGCGCGGGCAATGATGTACGCGAAATCCATGATGGATCGGGCGGACTCCGGCGACGGCAGCTGCGCGCCCTGTTTCCACCGCGTCACCTGCGAGGGCTTCACGCCGAGGAGCTCAGCAAGCAGGGTGCCGTTGCCGGCAGCACCCAGCAGCATGCGAAAGCCGTCGGCGAAGCCGGGCTGCTGTGGGACTGAGATGCTCATACCACCAGTCTACGCGCAATTCTCAAATTGCGCGACGCCAATCTCGGACCTCGCCAGCAATGGTTTTCCCAGAAGCACTGATTCGGTGCCCGCGCCCTCCCGCTCTGCCACGGAAGGCCGCCCCGAGTTTTTCTGAGGCTACAAACCCCCGAGTTATCTATTCCACCCCGTGTTTCGCACTCGCAAGGGTCGATCTCAATTAATCGGGGAAGTAAGGAATTGTCACGGGCGGAGAAACCGCTGGGCGCTACCGGGTGCCGTCAGCTGCGTACCGGCCGCGGGAGCCCCCGGAGTGCCCAGACCGGAGCCACCCAGCTTCAACCCAGGAGCGGGGTGCGCGTGCTTGTGGCCGCCGCGGGCGCTTCGCACCCTTGCCGTACTGCGCGGGTGCGCCCGGGCGGTGTGCCTTTCGGGGCTCCCGCGGTGAGGACGTGGCTCCTGGTCGATCTGGCCTCCGGCGGTTCTGGCAAGGTCGCGCCCGTTGCAGTTCCTCGCCGGCAGCGGCAGACACGGCACCCTCGTGCGCGTAGCCCCGGTGTCCTCCGGCGACAAAGCCCCGAGTGATCTATTCCACCCCGTGTTTGGCACTCAGAAGAGTCGGTCTCAATTAATCGGGGAAGTAAGGATGTGCAGGAGGTACGGAGGACGCCAGGCGGAGCCTGCCCCGCGCCCGAGGCACCACACCGTCAGTTGAGAGGGGCCGAGCGCGAGGAGCTCAAGTGGTGGTCAGTTTGCGCCAGCCGTTGCAGCCAAAGCACGGGCAGGGTGGCGCAAACTGACCACAAGAGGCGTCGCGGAGCGGCGGAGCGGCGGAGCGGCGGAGCGGCGGCGTCCGCCGCTAGCTCGCGATCTCCTGGTACGCGAACTGCAGCATCGACTCGTCGACGCCCGCGAGCACCCGCGGCTTCGCGAGGTCATCAAGCACGATAAACCGCAGCATGCCTGCGCGCGCCTTCTTATCGCGCTGCATCGCAGCGAGCAGCCCCGGCCAGCGGCCAGCGGGGTAGTCGAGCGGCAGCCCGAGCAGCGTGAGCACCCGGCGGTGCCGCTCGACAGCCTCGTCGGAGAGCGCGCCGGCCATGCGCCCGAGCTCGGCCGCGTAGACCATACCGATCGAGATCGCGACGCCGTGACGCCACTGGTAGCGCTCAGCGTGTTCGATCGCGTGGCCAAGTGTGTGGCCGTAGTTGAGGATCTCACGGAGGCCACCCTCCTTGAAGTCCTCCGAGACGACCCGCGCCTTCACGCCGATGGAAAGCTCCACCACGCGCTGGAACTCGGGGGTCGTGGGGTCGGTCGCCCGATCCACGTCGGCCTCAATAATGTCAAGGATCTCGGGCTCAGCGATGAAGCCACACTTGGCGACCTCGGCGAAGCCCGCGAGGATCTCGTTTTTCGGCAGCGTATCGAGCACCGCGATGTCACAGATCACCGCTGCGGGCGGGTAAAACGCGCCCACGAGGTTCTTGCCCTCTGCGGTGTTCAGCCCGGTCTTGCCCCCGACAGCTGCATCGACCATGCCGAGCACGGTTGTCGGGATCTGCACGAGCCGCACGCCGCGCAGCCAGGTCGCCGCGACGAAGCCCGCCAGGTCGGTGACGGCTCCCCCGCCAAGCCCGATGATTGCGTCGCTGCGCGTGAAGTCGGCCTGTCCGAGGATCTGCCAGCAGAATGCCGCGACCTCGATGCGTTTCGCGGACTCGGCATCGGGGACCTCGGCGAGCATCACCTCACCGTAGTGGCCCTGCAGCGAGGTGCGCAGATCGTCGGCGAGCTTGCCAACGGTCGAGGTGTGCACGATGAGCACCTTCGACACCCGCGGGCCGAGCGCCTCGGGAACCCGGTCAAAGAGGTCGCGGCCCACCGTGACCGTATAGTTCGTTTCTCCGGTGACGGCGATCTCAGTGACTGAAGCAGAGTTGCTCACTCCTGGTCCTTTCCTACGGTGTTCGAATCAGTGTTCGCTGATGCTGGTGAAGTATCGGTGACCGGCTCGCTAGCCGGCTGGGCAGCCTGCGAAGCCTGGGCCGCAGCCTGCGCCGCGGCGCGTTCCTTCCGCGCGTACGAGCGCGCCCACTCAACAACGCGTCTGGTGAGCTGTTCCTTCCCGGCACGGTCCGTGCGGAACGTCACGTCAGCGACCTCTCGGTAAAGCGGCTTGCGCTCCGCCAGGATCCGCCCCCACGCCGAGGGATCATCTCGCAGCAGCGGTCGGCGGGAGATGTTGGCGGTGCGCAGCACGGCCTCTTGAGTCGTCATCAGCAGGACTGTTGGGTGCAGCTGCAGCAGCGCCCGCGTTGCCTCGGAGAGCACCGCTCCCCCGCCAAGCGCGAGGATCCGGGTGCCGGGCTCCGAGAGCTCGGCAGCAATGATCTCGGCCTCAATGCGTCGGAACTCGGCTTCGCCGTGCGCCTCGAAGAAGTCGGTGATCGTGCCGTGCTTGCGCACAAAGACAACGTCGCTGTCGACGAAGGGGATGCCGAGCTCCTTCGCTACCCGCCGCCCCAGGCTGGTCTTGCCAGCGGCCATCGGCCCGACAAACACGATCGTGCGCTCGGGTAGGCGGTTGCCTCCGCCGCGCCGGCGTCGGCGACGGCGCTTGGGGCCGCGCTCCGCCGGAGCGCCGCTTTCGGTCCGCGGTGTGGCTGATTCCTGCGCAGGGGATCCTGCCTGCCCGGTCGCGGGCGCGCTGGATCGCGTCGAGTCAGTCCGCCCTCGCGCAGGGGCCTGTGGCCGCGCGTTCCGGCGTCGGCCTCGCGAGGCAGACTGGGTCGGCAGCGTCACTGGAGCGGTCGGCACCGGAACCGGGGCGTGCGAAGCCGGGGCTTCTGACGCTGCGGTGGCTGCTGGCGCAGCAGCGGGAGCCCCGGACGGTGCCGCGGCCGGAGGAGGTGCCGCGGCTGCTGCAGGTTCCGCGGCTGACGCCGATGCCGCAGCAGCCGGCTGGACCGACTCGGTGGGCGCGGGCGTTGGCGCGGCGGCGGGAGCCCCCGCTCGCCGACCGGCCCGACGCGCGCCGCTCACGATTCTCGGGCGGTCGCGAGCTGCTCGGGGATCGCTGCGAGATAGCTGTCGAGGTTGCGACGAGTTTCAGCAAGGCTGTCCCCGCCGAACTTCTCGACGACGGCCTCGGCAAGTACGAGGGCGACCATCGCCTCTGCGACCACGCCGGCGGCAGGAACTGCCGAGACGTCGGAGCGCTGGTGGTGCGCCTTTGCTTCTTCGCCCGTGGCGACGTCGATGGTGGGGAGCGCGTGCGGCACGGTAGCGATCGGCTTCATGCCGGCGCGGACGCGCAGCACCTGCCCGGTCGACATGCCGCCCTCGATGCCGCCTGCGCGGCCAGTGTCGCGGACGATCTCGCCGTCGCGCAGGTGCAGCTCGTCGTGCGCCTCTGAGCCGCGGCGGCGGGTCGTCTCGAAGCCGTCGCCGACCTCTACGCCCTTGATGGCTTGGATGCCCATGAGGGCACCAGCGAGTCGCGAGTCGAGCCTGCGGTCCCAGTGCACGTACGACCCGAGCCCTGGCGGCAGACCGTATGCGAGCACCTCGACGATGCCGCCGATGGTGTCGCCTGACTTCTTCGTGTCGTCGACCTCAGCGACCATGCGGGCGCTCGTGTCCGTGTCGAAGCAGCGGAGTGGATCAGCGTCGAGCGCCGCAACGTCCTCGGGCCGTGGCAGCGCAGCTGCAGCCGGGGCGACGACGTCGCCGATGGAGACGGTGTGGCTGACGAGCTGGATCCCGAGCTCGCTGAGGAACGACCGCGCAACCGCGCCGAGCGCCACTCGCGCAGCGGTCTCGCGGGCGCTTGCGCGCTCGAGCACCGGGCGGGCCTCGTCAAAGCCGTACTTCTGCATGCCAACGAGGTCGGCGTGGCCGGGCCGGGGGCGCGTGAGCGCTGCACCGCGTCCGCGGGACTTCTCGGAGAGTTCGGTCTTCTCGGGGCTCATCACCTCGGCCCACTTCGGCCACTCGGTGTTGCCGATGCGAATCGCAACGGGGCCACCGATCGTGACGCCCTGCACGACGCCGCCCGAGACGTTGAGCGCGTCCTGCTCAAACTTCATGCGCGACCCGCGCCCATAGCCGAGCTTTCGGCGCGCGAGGTCCTCTCGGATAGCGTCGAGGGAGATTGGCACGCCTGCGGGCATACCCTCGATGACAGCAATAAGTTCAGGGCCGTGGGATTCCCCGGCGGTAAGCCAACGAAGCATAGGTTCTATCTTTCCATACTCGCGGCATGCATTGCCGCCAGCACTGACTCCTCGTCGGTGAGCGGAATGTCCGGGTCACCGTTCATGAAAATGCGGATCTGTACGAGCGCCTGCTCGACGAGCATGTCGAGGCCCGAATGGGCAACGCCGCCAGCGGCGCGCCAACGCTCCGCGAGTGGCGATGGCCACGGGTCGTAGGCGACGTCAAACAGCGGCACGCTGAGCAGCGACTCGGGCAGATCGATTGACTCGGCCCCGGGGCCTGGAAGCGTTGACACCACGAGCGTCGGGTCGAAGCTCGGCACCTCACCGAGCGAGATCGCCGACATTCCGTCGCCAAACCTGGTGGCGAGTTCCGCGGCGGCCTCAGGGCGTCTTGCCGCGATCGCGATGCGTTCGGCACCGAGTGAGCGGGCCGCAAGGATCGCGGACACCGCGGTCGCCCCGGCGCCGAGCACGACGGTCGAGGTTGCATCGAGGCCAGCGCGCTCGATCGGCCGTGCGAGCCCAGCGACGTCCGTGTTGAATCCCGCCCACTGCGCGTTCCCTGACGCGTCGTTGGTGAGCCGGAGCAGCGTGTTCACGACACCGCTCTCGGTAGCGGCTGGGTCAATCACCGTCGCAAGTCTCGCCGCTTCCTCTTTCAGGGGCATCGTGAGCGATAGCCCGCGCCACTCGGGCCCGAGCCCGGCGAGGAAACCCGCAAGTTCGGGCCAATCGAGCTCGGTTCGGCCGTAGCTCCACGGCAGCCCGAGCACGCCATAGGCGGCGGCGTGGATCGCGGGCGACTTCGAGTGCGCGATGGGCGTGCCGAGCACGCCCAACTGGGCTACTCCCGGCAGCCGCAGTTCGGCGTCGGTCGGGTGCGCTTCGCTCATGCGTTAGTCACAGTACTTTCCGCCCTCGGCCGCGTGAGCCGTGCACCACTTGTCAAGCCGCTGCACGTTCTGCTCGTGCTCCTCGAGCGTCTCGGCGAACTCCGTCTCGCCGCTCGAGAGGTCGATCGGCATGAAGTAGAGCCACGGGCCATCGGCCGGATGCGTCGCCGCCTCAATCGCGGTATCGCCGGGAAGGCCGATCGGGCCAGCCGGCAGCCCGGGGTTCGCATAGGTGTTGTAGGTGTTTGACTTGTCTGCGCGCTCTTCGTCGGTGGTCCACACCGTGTGCGTGTTGCCGGTGCCGTACGAGACGGTCGCGTCGGACTGCAGCAGCATGCCGCTGTCGATGCGGTTGAGGAACACGCGGGCGACCTTCGGGAAGTCCTCGAGGCGCGATCCTGCCTCGCGCTGCACCATCGCGGCGAGCGTCAGCACCTCCCACTCATCGCCGGGTGCGACACCGTGTTCGGCAAGCGCCTGCCACATGCGATCCACCATCTTCTGAATGATCGATTCGGCCGTATCTCCCGGCTCGAACGTGTACGTCGCCGGGAACAGGAAGCCCTCGATCGATGGGAACTGCTCGGGCACGCCGAACGCTGCCGGGTCTGCGGCGGCCGCCTCAAACTCCTCGAACGGGATGTCAACGACACTCGCGGTGACCGCGAGAGCGTCGAGGGCCGCGGTGCCCTCGGGGATCATCACCGTCAGCTCCATCCGGTTCGCCTCGTCCGTGAGCGCTGCAAGCGCGGACTCGGCGCTCATCTGCTGCTTCAGGCGGTAGGTGCCGACCTGGAAGTGGACTTCTTCTGACTGACTGAGCAGCAGGTCGTAGAACGCCTCGGAAGTTTTGACGACGTCGGCTTCCGCGAGCGCTGCAGCTACGTCTGAGCCGATCTGCCCGTCGGTGATGGTGAGCAGGACTTCGCCCTGGCCCTCACCCTCGTAGTCGTTCGTCGTCCACCCCATGGCGAGGGAGATCCGGTCTCCGAATGAGCTCCAGACGTACGCTGCGCCGCCGCCAAGCAGCAGCAGCATGACGACGAGCACCGACGAGATGACGATACGGCCCCGCCGCTTCGTCTTCCGCTCTTCCTCGGTCAGTGTGTTCGCTGCACGTCGCCCTCGGCGGGTCCCTGTGTCACTCACGGCGTGTCCTCGCTTCTGCGTTGATCGGGTGCGGGCACCACGAGGTCGCCCGGTGCCTCATGTCTGTTGCGCTCGACGTCGAGCGCGTGCTGCAGGATGACGACCGCTGCTGCCTGGTCGATCACCCCTCGACTTTCCTTCGTTTTGCGTCCGGCCTGCCGAAGCTGGCCCTGCGCCGAGACCGTCGACAGTCGCTCGTCAACGAGCCGCACCTCGGCGACACCATCGAGCCGCGCGGCAAGCTGCTCTGCGAAGCTCTGGGCGTCCTCGGTTGAGAGCGTCCGCTCGCCTCGCAGGTTCAGCGGTAGCCCAACGATAACCTCGAAAGCCTCAAGTTCGCGAGCGATTGCGGCAAGTCGGTCGAGGTCGATTCCGCTCTCGAGCTCGCGCTTCACGGTCTCGACCGGCGTCGCGAGCATGCCGTGCAGGTCGCTCCGGGCGACCCCGATGCGAGCCTTACCGACGTCGATCCCGAGGCGTACCCCTGTGCGCACCGCTTACGCCTCGATCGAGCGCCGCATCTCGGCGAGCGCGGCCGAGATCTGTGCAGGATCGGTACCACCGCCCTGCGCGAGATCGGGCTTGCCGCCGCCGCCGCCGCCGAGCACCTGGGCTCCGCGCTTGGCGAGGTCGCCTGCCTTGATGCCAATCTCGCGCGCTCCCGCGGTGGTTGCCGCGATGACCACGGGCTTACCCGCGCCGTCACCCGCAACCGTTCCCGCGAGCATCACAACGCCGGGCTCGCTGCCGAGCTTCTCACGAAGCTGGGTGACGAGGCCGCGCAGGTCGTCGGGCGAGCCAACCGTGCCGAGGTCGGCGGAGACGAGCTGCACCGATCCAACGCGTTCGGCCGCGGCCAGCAGCGCGGGAACGCGCTCTGCGAGTTTTGCTGCCTCAAGCGCTGCAATTTTCTTCTCGGCGGCGCGCAGCTGCGCGTTGAGATCCTCAACCCGTGCGACAACCTCGGTGCGCGGCACCCGGAGGCCACCTGCGAGCTGCTGCACGATCGAACGCTCAGCGGCGAAGCTCTGGAAGGCCTCGAGGCCCACGAGCGACTCGACACGGCGGTTCGTCGATCCGACTGAGCTCTCGGACACGAGGTTGATCATGCCAACCTCGGCCGCGGTCGCGACGTGGGTGCCGGCACAGAGTTCGCGCGACCACTCGCCGCCGATGTCGACGACGCGCACGCGCTCGCCGTACTTCTCACCGAAGAGCGCCATCGCGCCCATCGCCTTTGCCTCGTCGAGGCCCATCTCGCGGGTGACCACGCCGTAGTTTGAGCGGATCGCGAGGTTCGAGATCTCCTCGATCTCGCTCTTCGTCTCGCTACTCAGGGCCTCCGAGTGCGTGAAGTCGAGGCGCATGTAGCCGGCCTTGTTGTACGAGCCTGCCTGGTGCGCGTTCGGGCCGAGCACGTCGCGGAGCGCCGCATGCACGATATGCGTCGCCGAGTGCGCCTGCGTGGCACCCCGGCGGTATTCGGCGTCGACGCGGGTTTCCGCACGCGCATCAACGCCGATGACGCCGACCGTGACCTTGACCGTGTGCACGATGAGGCCGGGCACCGGCTTTTGCACGTCGAGCACCTCGGCTTCGAAGCCGTCGCCGACGATGACACCGTTATCCGAGTCCTGACCGCCCGATTCCGCGAACAGCGAGGTCTCTGCGAGCACGAGCTCGGCAATCTGACCCTCTCGCGCCTCAGACGCGGGAGCACCGTCAACCACAATGCCGAGCACGCGGCTCTCGTGGATGAGCTCGTCGTACCCCACGAACGCGGTCTCACCGAGCCCGCGCAGCTCCTTGTAGACGGCGAGGTCAGCCTGCTGGCCGCGCTTCGCCTTTGCGTCTGCCTTGGCGCGGTCGCGCTGCTCCTGCATGAGGGTCGCGAAGACCTCGCGATCCACCGTCACACCGGCCTCTTCCGCGATCTCGAGCGTGAGCTCGACCGGGAAGCCGTGGGTGTCGTGCAGCAGGAAGGCGGTGTCGCCGTCGACGCTCGCGGTGCTGCCAGCGCCCTTCGTGTCGGCCTTCGCCGATTCGATGGCGGTTTCAATCGCTGTGTCGAGGATCTGGATCCCGCTCGCGAGCGTCCGCAAGAACGTCTTCTCCTCGGCGTACGCAACGCGCGAGATGAAATCGAAGCTCTCATCAACGGCCGGGTAGGCCGACTTCATCGCGTCGCGCGACACCGGGAACAGCTCAGCAAAGCTCGGGCCCTCGACACCGAGCAGCCGCATCGACAGGGTGACTCGGCGCAGCAGGCGGCGCAAGATGTAGCCGCGGCCCTCGTTCGACGGCGTCACGCCGTCGGCGATGAGCATGAGGCCACTGCGCACGTGGTCGGCAATGACGCGCAGGCGCACGTCGTCGTCGAGCTCGGCACCGTAGGTCTTCCCCGCGAGCTCGGCAGCACGGTCGAGGACCGGGCGCACCTGGTCGATCTCGTACATGTTCTGCACGCCCTGCTTGATGAACGCGACGCGTTCGAGGCCCATGCCGGTGTCGATGTTCTGCTTCGGGAGGTCGCCCACAATCGTGAAGTCGAGCTTCGACTTCACGTCGGCGATCTGGTACTGCATGAACACGAGGTTCCAGATCTCGACGTACCTGTCGTGATCGGTTGCCGGGCCGCCGTCGGGGCCAAAGGCGGGGCCCTGGTCGAAGAAGATCTCCGAGCAGGGGCCGGCGGGGCCGGGCTGGCCGGTGGACCAGTAGTTCGTGTCCTTGCCGAGCTTCTGGATGCGCTCAAGCGGGAGTGAGGAGTGCTCGAGCCAGAGGTTCAGCGCCTCCTCGTCTTCCTCGTACACCGTCACCCAGAGATCATCGGGCGAGAAGCCGAGTCCGCCGTCGGCCTCGCTCGTGGTGAGCAGCTCCCACGCGAACTGAATCGCGCCCTTCTTGAAGTAATCGCCGAAGGAGAAGTTGCCGCACATCTGGAAGAAGGTGCCGTGGCGCGGCGTCTTGCCGACCTCTTCGATGTCGTTCGTGCGGATGCACTTCTGCACGCTCGTCGCCCGGTCGTACGGGGCAGGCACGAGGCCAGAGAGGTAGGGCACAAACGGCACCATGCCGGCGACCGTGAACATCAGGCTCGGGTCGTCGCTGACGAGCGACGCCGAGGGCACAACCGTGTGACCTCGCTGCTCGAAAAAGTTCAGCCAGCGGCGTTGAATCTCGGCGGTCTGCATGTGCGGTGCTTCGTTCCTTCGTGGTGCTTCAGCGCAGGCCGCGACGGGCCGGCGCAGAAATTCAGTGAGTCTCGGTCGAGGCCGAGTTAATTGCCCTTGTGGTCGAGGCCCTTGAGCGTGCGCTCAAGGTCTTCGTCGAACTGCTCGCGCTCGGCAGCCTCGTAGCCGCTCGAGTAGGCGTTCGCGAGTTCGGCGATGCCGCGGTTCACACGCTCAAAAAAGCGGTGCCCACCGGGGCTCTGGTTGACAAAGTGGGCGGCGACAAAGCCGGTGCCTACTCCGAATACGAACAACATTAGCTTCCGCACGTGTTCCACCCTCCTGCGGTCTCGCGGCGACACGATGCGCGCCGCGGAACTATACCCGTCAAGCTTAACCGGTAACGCATGCCGGAAATGCTTGAGGGCGCTGGATTCCGTGTGGATCCCAGCGCCCTCAAAAGTTTTGGCTTAGCGGCCCGAGTAGAACTCGACGACGAGCTGCACTTCACAGGTCACGGGGACCTCAGCGCGCTTCGGGCGACGCAGCAGGCGCGCCTCGAGCTTGTCGAGTGCGACCTCGAGGTAGCCCGGAACGTTCGGGAGCACCTCGGCGTGGCCGCCTGCAGCTGCAACCTGGAACGGCTCGAGAGCTTCCGAGCGCTCCTTGACGTGGATGAGCTGTCCCGGCTTCACGCGGAAGGAGGGACGGTCGACGAGCTTGCCGTCAACGAGGATGTGGCGGTGCACGATGAGCTGACGAGCCTGTGCGGTGGTGCGGGCGAAGCCTGCACGCAGCACGAGTGCGTCGAGACGCATCTCGAGGAGCTCGACGAGGTTCTCACCGGTCAGGCCGTCCTGGCGACGTGCCTCGTTGAAGGTGATAACGAGCTGCTTCTCGCGGATGCCGTACTGGGCGCGAAGACGCTGCTTCTCACGCAGGCGAACCGCGTAGTCGCTGTCGCTCTTACGCTTGGTGCGGCCGTGCTGGCCGGGGCCGTAGGGGCGCTTCTCGAGGTAGCGAGCTGCCTTCGGGGTGAGGGCGAGGCCCAGCGAGCGCGACAGGCGCGTCTGCGAGCGGGTACGTGACGTAGTCGACACGGGTATCCTTTCGGGTTTCTGACAGATCAGCGCGAATGCGCTGTCCGTATTGTTCTCTCGGCCACGCTGTGCCCGCATTCACAAGCTTTCGCTCGCAATGCACGCGACACAACAAACCGGTTTCGGTGAGGGAACGACCGTTGCAGAAACCCGGCTACAGGGTGCCTGCCATATGCTTCCCACTGCAGCCTGCCGTGGGAGCCATGTTGGCCAACGAATAGCTTAGCAGAGGATCGCGGCGCGTGTCGCGCGGGCCACGCCGCTACTCCCCTCGGCTGATTCGGCGGATCTTCTCGAGTCGCTCCGAGATTTCGCGCTCGTTGCCGTGTGTTGTCGGCTGGTAATACTTGGCATCGACGATTTCGTCGGGGAGATACTGCTGCCGTACCACGCCGCGCGGGTCGGAGTGCGGGTAGCGGTAGCCCTTGCCGTGGCCGAGTTTCTTCGCACCGGGGTAGTGCGCGTCGCGCAAGGGCTTCGGGACCGCGCCGAATCGCCCGGCCTTCACGTCAGCGATCGCAGCGTCGATTGCCGAGATCACCGCGTTCGACTTCGGGGCGGTCGCGATGTAGATCGTCGCCTCCGCGAGCGGAATGCGGGCCTCTGGGAGCCCGATGAGCTGCGTGGCCTGCGCCGCAGCGACCGCGATCGTGAGGGCCTGCGGGTCGGCGAGACCCACGTCTTCTGCCGCGTGCACCATCAGCCGTCGGGCGATGAAGCGCGGATCCTCCCCCGCCTCGATCATTCGGGCGAGATAGTGGATCGCCGCATCCGGGTCTGACCCCCGCATCGACTTAATGAAGGCGCTCACCACGTCATAGTGCTGGTCGCCGTCTTTGTCGTAGCGCAGCAGTGCACGATCCACCGAGATCGCAACGAGCTCGGCGGTGATCTCGGGCACGGCAGCCGGCTCAGGATCCTCATCCTCCGCGGCTTCGGCCGCAGCCTCAGCGCCGAGCGCCAGCGCCGACCCCGCCGCGGCTTCGAGTCCAGTGAGCGCGCGCCGCGCGTCGCCCGACGAGAGCTGCACGAGCGCCGCGCGCCCCTCCTCGGTGAGCGCAACGGCTCCCCCGAGTCCGCGCGGATCAGTCACCGCACGGTCGAGCAGCTCGGCGATGTCTGCGTCGCTCAGCGCTTCGAGCGTGAGCAGCAGCGAGCGCGAGAGCAGCGGACTAATCACTGAAAACGATGGGTTCTCGGTCGTTGCCGCGATCAGCGTCACCCAGCCATTTTCGACACCCGGCAGCAGCGCGTCCTGCTGAGCTTTGGTGAACCGATGAATCTCGTCAAGGAACAACACCGTGGCGATGTCGTAGAGGTCACGGTCGTTGAGGGCACGCTCCATCACGGCACGCACGTCTTTAATGCCTGCGGTTACCGCGGATAGCTCGACGAAACGCCGACCGCTCGTATGCGCGATCGCTTGCGCCATCGTCGTTTTTCCGGTGCCCGGCGGCCCCCAGAGAATCACTGAAACAGCAGAACCGTCTGCATCGCTCGCAATCACTCGCAGCGGTGATCCCTGGCGCAGCAAATGCTTCTGCCCGACCACCTCGTCGAGCGAGCGCGGGCGCATGCGGACCGCTAGCGGGGCGGTCGTGGCACTCGAACCTGGAAACTGGGACACACCCCAATGCTACCGAGGACCTCAGACAATCATGCTCTGCGGGGTTCGCTGTGGCATAGTGGAGGGGTCTATCTAGTAACGCGGTCGGGCTAACCGATCCCACACGACAGGTGAGCAACACGGTGAGTGAAGCGACAAACGAGATGCCCTGGGGCAGGGTCGACGAAGATCGTACGGTGTACGTACGAGAGGGCGAGGGTGAACGCGCTGTCGGTTCCTTCCCCGACGGCACCCCGGAAGAAGCACTCGCCTACTTCGAACGAAAGTTCGCAGACCTCGCGGGAGCGGTGACGCTGCTTGAGGCGCGAATCGCCCGCGGAACCGCGGACGCGTCGGTGGCGGGTACCGTCACCAAGCTGCAGGAGCAGCTGGTCGAGCCCGCCGCAGTCGGCAACATCGATGCGCTTCGCGGCCGTGTCGCGAAGCTGGCCGAGAAGGCTGCCGCATTCGGCGAGCAGCAGCAGCAGGAGCGCGAAGCAGCACGCGAGGAGGCCGCCGCCAAGCGCGAGGCCATCGTCGCTGAGGCCGAGCAGCTCGCCGCACAGCCCGAGGCATCGATCCGTTGGAAGGACACGAGCGCGGCCTTCGAGCGCCTGTTCACCGACTGGCAGACCGCACAGCGCTCGGGCCCGCACGTTCCGAAGCCGCAGGCCGACGCCATGTGGAAGCGTTTCCGTGCTGCTCGCCAGAGCTTCGACACCGCTCGCCGGGCACACTTCTCGCAGATGGATGCAAACAACAAAGACGTGAAGTCGCGCAAGGAGAAGCTCATCGCTTCGGCCGAGGCGCTCGCCGACCGCGGGCTCGACGGGATCCCGTCGTACCGCAACCTGCTCGACGAGTGGAAGCAGGCTGGCCGCGCGAGCCGCAAGCTCGACGACCAGCTCTGGGCCCGTTTCAAGGCCGCAGGCGACGTGCTCTACCAGGCGAAGGCCGAAGAGGTCGCGCAGACCAACGAGGAGTACCAGGAGAACCTGGTCGCGAAGCAGGCGATCCTCGAGGACGCCAAGCCGATCCTTGAGATCACCGATCCCCCGGCAGCGCGCAAGCAGCTGACCGCGATCCAGCTGCGCTGGGACGAGGTCGGTCGCGTACCGCGCGAGTCGCTCCGCGACACCGAGGGCGCACTCCGCCGCATCGAGGACCACGTCAAGGGCCTCGAAGACGAGCACTGGCGCAAGACCAACCCTGAGACGAAGGCTCGCAGCGAAGGCCTCCGCGGCCAGCTCGAAGAGTCGATCGCCGAGCTCGAGGCAGAGATCGCCGGAGCCAAGGACGCGAAGTCGAAGGCCGCCGCAGAAGAGAAGCTTGCCACACAGCAGTCGTGGCTCGCGGCACTCGGCGACTAGTTATCCACACATTACTGCCCCGGTCTAGCATTCGCTGGCCGGGGCAGTAATGCTGTCTGCATGAACTCTCGGGAACGTGCATGACTCCCCCGGCCCCGCCGCGAGTCGACCACTGGCCACCGGCGCTTCGTTCCGCCGCGCTGCTCACCGGAACGCTCGTGCGCTGCGGGCCGGGGTATCGTCCCGTCTCCTGGCCGGATAACGCCACCGCCCGCTGCACGGCAATCGCCAGCGTGCTGTCGGAGCGATACGCCGCGATTGAGGACACCGCCGCCTGGATCTGGGGCGTGCGCCACTCCCCAGGCGCACCGCTGCGGCTGCTCACGCGACGCGGCCGTGCGCCAGCCCGCTTTGAACTGAGCAATTCCGAGTTCGAGGTGCACATCAGCAACTACCGGCTCGCCCCGGGTGACGTCGTCGAGATTGCGGGCTACGCGGTGACGACTCGTCTTCGGACAGCCTACGACCTGCTCCGCTCCACGGCACCGCTCGAGGGAGCCCGCCTCGTCGCTGTGCGGCTGCTGCTGCTCTCCGAGCCCGGGGCCCGGCGGCGTCTATTCGACCGCGCTGAGCGGGCTAGCAGGGCTGACCGCGCCCGAATCGCGCGCCGCCTCGCCCCTGCGTGACGCGCGCCCGTATCCTCTCCACCCCGTTTTATCCTTTGCGCCCCTTGCACACCCCCAACAGCCGTCACCAAGGAAAAATAGGATCGGAGAGGATCGCCGAACTCGGCGCAGAGCGCCGACCCGCAGCTGCGTGCTGACGCAGGGTCGCCTGCTGACACGGCGCTCCGCGCCCGCGCTGAAGGCAGTGTGCGCCGGGCCGGAGCACCTCCAGGCGCTCCCCGGCCGGTACGCAGCTTGCGCGCGTTGCTGTTCCCAGCGGTCTCCTGCGCTCGCACGAAGCACCAGCACACCGTTGCCAACCACGGAGAAGCCCCCGAATAATCCATTCCTACCCGTTTTCGATCCGTGCAAGGCTAGGTCTGGATCAATACGGTCGGGCAGAATGCCAGGTGGGCTCCCGAAGGGACCCGGGATATACACCCGAGACATCAGCAAGCGTCGTGACGTGGCCGAACACGGTGAGCACTTCCAGCAAGGCCGCTGCGTCCGCGGCATGCCCCCGGCCGCGGGAGCTTCGAAATGAGCTCCGCCCGGACCCGCCTGCGTAAAGGCGAGGGCGCGAAACGCTCGCGGCAGCCCCGCCAGCGCGCAACGAGCCTCGAGGCCGCAGCACCTGCATCTCAAGGCCCCCGATTAATCCATTCCGCCGCGTTCTCGGCCGTCGAAAGGGTCGGTTTGGATTAATCGGGGCAGAGAGGATCGCAGAGTGCCACCGCAGGCGCAGAGCACCGCACCGCCCGCCCTAGCTGGTCAGCCGGTAGACGTCGTAGACGCCGTCAATGCGGCGCACAGCGTTCAGCACGTGATCGAGGTGCGTGGCGTTCGCCATCTCGAAGAGGAAGCGGCTGATCGCCAGCCGCGACGTCGAAGTGTTCACCGAAGCCGAGAGGATGTTCACATGATGCTCTGAGAGCGTCCTGGTGACGTCTGAGAGCAGCCCGGAGCGGTCAAGCGCCTCCACCTGAATCTGCACCAAGAACACGCTCTTAGGCGTCGGCGCCCACTCGACCTCGACGACGCGCTCCTGCTGAGTCTGCAGGTTCTTGAAGTTGTGGCAGTCGGTGCGGTGCACGCTCACGCCCTGGCCCTTGGTGACGAAGCCGCGGATGTCGTCGCCGGGCACCGGGGTGCAGCACTTCGCTAGCTTTGCGAGCACATCGCTTGCGCCCTTCACCACGACACCGCTCGACGTCGCCCGCGACGCCTGGGCCCGGGGCGTGTCCGCGAGCGGCACGCTGAGCGTTGCGGGCTCGGTCGATGCCTGATCGTCGAACATCAGGCCGGCGACCTTCTCGACAACTGACTGGGCAGAGACGTTGCCCTCACCGATCGCCGCGTACAGCGTAGTGACGTCGGCGTGGTTGAGCTGGAGCGCGACCTGCTGCAGCGCCTCAGAGTTCATCACCTGATGCAGCGGGAGGCTCTGCCGACGCAGCGCCTTGGTGAGCTCCTGCTTGCCGGTCTCGGCGGCCTCTTCGCGCCGCTCCTTCGTGAACCACTGGCGGATCTTGTTCTGCGCCCGCTTGCTCTTCACGAAGTTCAGCCACGACTTGTTCGGGCCCGAGTTCGGGTCCTTCGACGTGAACACCTCGACGACGTCACCGTTCTGCAGCGCCGTCTCAAGCGGCACGAGCCTGCCGTTGACGCGCGCGCCCATGGTGCGGTGACCCACCTCGGTGTGCACGGCGTACGCGAAGTCGACGGTGGTGCCGCCCGCCGGGAGCCCGATCACGCGGCCCTTCGGGGTGAAGACGTACACCTCTTTCGCGCCGATCTCGAAGCGAAGGGCGTCGAGGAACTCGCTCGGATCCTCGGTCTCTGCCTGCCAGTCGGAGATGTGCGCGAGCCAGGCCATGTCGTTCGACGCGGTCTGCTTGTCGGAGCCGGGTTGACGCTGCTTGTACTTCCAGTGCGCCGCGACACCGTACTCGGCGCGCTGGTGCATCTCGACCGTGCGGATCTGGATCTCAACCGCGCGGCCATCCGGCCCGATCACGGTCGTGTGCAGCGACTGGTACAGGTTGAACTTCGGAGTGGCGATGTAGTCCTTGAACCGCCCGGGGATCGGGGTCCAGCGGGCGTGCACCGCGCCGAGCACCGCGTAACAGTCGCGGATCGAGTGCACGAGCACACGAATACCCACCAGGTCGTAGATGTCGTCGAAGTCGCGGCCGCGAACGATCATCTTCTGGTAGATCGAATACAGCTCTTTCGGGCGCCCCGTCACCTCGCCCTTGATGCGGGAATCTCGCAGGTCGGTCTCGATTGAGCTGATCACCTTGCCGACGAGCTCGTCGCGCTGCGGGTTGCGCTGCTTGACGAGGTTCTCGATCTCGGCGTAGAGCTTTGGCTTGAGGACCGCGAAGGAAAGATCTTCGAGCTCGGTCTTCATCGATTGAATACCGAGTCGGTGCGCGAGTGGCGCATAGATTTCGAGGGTTTCCTGCGCCTTACGCTTCGCGCTGTCGCCCGAGACGAAGCCCCAGGTGCGCGCGTTGTGCAGGCGATCCGCGAGCTTGATTACGAGCACGCGGATATCGCGCGACATCGCGACGACCATCTTGCGCACCGTCTCGGCCTGCGCCGAGTCGCCGTACTTCACCTTGTCGAGCTTGGTGACGCCGTCGACGAGCATCGCGATCTCGTCTCCGAAGTCGCGGGTAAGCTCTTCGAGCGAGTAGTCGGTGTCCTCCACAGTGTCGTGGAGCAGCGAGGCGGCGATTGCCACGGGAGCGACGCCAAGATCGGCGAGGATCTTCGAGACCGCTATCGGGTGGGTGATGTAGGGCTCACCGCTCTTACGCTTCTGGCCCCGGTGCGCGCGCTCTGCGACGTCGTAGGCGCGAGAAATTACGGAGAGATCCGCTCGCGGGTAGTTCGCACGAACCGTGCGCATCACCTCTTCGATCGCACCGTGTGTGGCACCGCGAGAGAAGATTCGTGGCACCAAACGGCGCAGCGAAGTCGTACTCGCCTGTGTCGCGTCTGAACTCACCACCGCAGCCTCCTCAACTTCTCAAACGCTACACCAGGGTGTGCGCATTCCATGAATCGGCTGCGTAACGCCACGGCGTTTCGCCCCCGCGAAGCGTCGCCTTCGCGGCCTCGCACAGCTCTCACCGCAGAAACAACGAAAGGGAGACACCCGCGAGTGCGAGCATCTCCCTTCCGGTGAGCAGCGAGTTAAGCGGTAGCCGTCTGCCCCTCGGGGGCAGCCTCTTCCTGCTTGGCACGCTGGCGGAGGATCCTGGCGTCGCGATCCTGAATCGCCTTTTCGCTGGAGCGAAGATGGGCGTACGCAGGCGACGCGACAAAGATCGTCGAGTACGCACCGGCGATGATACCGATGAACAGCGCGAGCGAGATGTCGCGCAGCGTACCTGCGCCGAGGAAGCCGGCACCGACGAACAGAATCGACGCGACCGGGAGGAGCGCCACAACCGACGTGTTGATGGAACGCACGAGCGTCTGGTTCACCGCAAGGTTCACGGCCTCGCCGTACGTCCTGGCGTCGCTGAGCTCGCCCGGGCTCGTGTTCTCGCGAATCTTGTCGAACACTACGACGGTGTCGTAGAGCGAGTAGCCAAGAATCGTGAGGAAGCCGATCATCGCCGCGGGAGTAACCTCAAAGCCAGCGAGGCCGTAGATACCCGCGGTGATGATGAGGTCGTGCAGCAGCGCAAGCATCGCCGCCAGCGACATCTTCCACGTTCGGAAGTACAGCGCCATCACCACCGCCGCGAGCAGGATAAACACGACGAGCGCGATGATCGCCTGCTTCGTGATGTCCTGCCCCCAGACGGGCCCGATGAAGGAGTATGTCACTTCGTCTGCGTCGACGCCGTAGCCCTTCGCGAGCGCCTCGGTGACGGCCTTGTTCTGCGCGTCATCGAGAGCCTCGGTCTGGACACGAACCTCGTTCTGGCCGAGCACCGAGATACGGGGGGCGCTTCCGGGCAGTGCGTTCTCGACGGCGTTCTGCGCGACCGTGGGGTCACGGTCTGCGCTGTTACCGACGTTCACCTGGAACTGGCTACCGCCAGTGAACTCGATGCCGAGCTGGAACCCGCCGCGCAGGAAGGGCCCGAGGATCGCGACGAGCAGCAGTACGGCCGAAATGGTGTACCAGAGCTTGCGCTTACCGACGAAGTCAATCGACTTCTCGCCGGTGTAGAGCGCATTGCCAAATTCAGCGAATGAGCGAGCCATGTCAGCTCTCCTTTCCTGCGCCGGCAGCCTCGGCTGCCTTGCGCTCGGCGATCGTCTGGCGACGTTCTGCCTCGCCGCGACTCTTCGCGACCTTCTTGGCACTGCCCTTGGTTGCGACCACGGGCTCGCGGAATGCCATCCGCCCCTGGTAGACCGCTCCGAGCTGACGGGGGTCGAGACCGGAGAACCGGTAACCACCGCTGTACACCTTCGTGCGGGCGAGCAACGTCATCATCGGGTGCGTGAACAGCGCGACGACAATCACGTCGACGATCGTGGTGAGCCCGAGCGTGAACGCGAAGCCCTTCACGTTGCCGACGGCGAGCACGAACAGCACGACTGCGGCAAGCAGGTTCACACCGTCAGATGCAAGCACGGTGCGGAACGCGCGCTTCCAGCCACCCTCGACCGCGGCGGTGATGCCGAAGCCGTCACGCAGCTGGTCGCGGATGCGCTCGAAGTAGACGATGAACGAGTCGGCGGTGAAGCCAATCGCCACGATGATACCCGCGACGCCCGCGAGCGAGAGTCGGTACCCCTGACGCCACGAGAAGAACGTGAGCAGCAGGTAGGTGAGGATCGCAGCGATGCCGAGCGAGGCGATCGTGAGCGTGCCGAGCAGTCGGTACTGGAACAGCGAGTAGATGACAACAAGGCCGAGGCCGATGAGACCGGCGATGAGACCGCCGAGCAGCTGGTTCGAGCCGAGCGTCGACGAGATGTCTTCCTGGCTCTGCACGGTGAAGCTGATGGGCAGTGCGCCGAACTTCAGCTGGTCCGCGAGCACCTGTGAAGATTCCTTCGTGAAGTTGCCCGAGATCGCGGGGCGTCCGTCGAGGATCTGCGCGTTCATCGTCGGCGCGGAAATCACCTTGCCGTCGAGCACGAAGGCGAACTGGTTGAGCGGCTGCTGCTGCCCGAACAGGCGGGTGCTGACCTTGCCGAAGCTCTTCGCACCCTCCTTGTTCATGGTGATCGCGACTTCCCAGAGACCGGTGGTGCCGCCACCGCTCGGCATTGCCTGCTGCTGCGAGGTTGCGTCGGTGATGACGTCACCTGTGAGCTCAACGGGCCCGAGCACGTACTTCATGAAGCCGGTGTCGTCGCAGGTGATGAGCGGCTTGTCAGCCGGTGAGTTCGTCACCTCGAGCGCCGTTTCAGCGGTGCAGGTGAAGGCCTCAAACTCGGCAAGCAGCGCCGGGGTCAGCCACGCCTGATCCGCCGGGTCCTTCGGCAGCGGATCCGGGTACAGGTCGGCGGGGACTTCGGCCTTCGCGGCGTCATCCTTCGCGTCGGCGTCGTCGGCATCCTTCGCCGAGTCCTTTTGCGCGGCGGCGTCGTCAGCTGGCGCGTCGGGCTGAGCCTCCCCCTTCGGGTCGGTCCCGTCTGCGGCCGCGCCGTCTGCGCCCTCGATGGTCTCGCCCTCGGGGGTCACCGGGGCAGCCCCAGCTGGCATCTCGAGCAGGACGCCGCGGAAGTCGAGCGCGGCTGATGCCTGAATACGCTTGAGCGTCTCGTCGTCAACCTTGCCGGGGATTGCCACGGAAATGTGGTTGTTGCCCTGCGTCGTGATCTCAGCCTCGGAGACGCCCGAGGCGTTCACGCGCTGACGGAGAATCGATACCGCTTGGTCGAGCTGCTCACCGGTGACGGCCTTGCCGTCGTTCTGGTTCGCTGCGAGCAGGATCTGCGTCCCGCCCTGGAGGTCGAGCGCAAGTTTCGGGGTCCAGGTGGCGTCACTGCGGAACACACCCAGGGTAATGAGGCCGGTCAAGCCGACAATGATGGCCAGCAACAGGATGAGGGAGCGACGCGCGCTCTTCACCGCAGGCGCGACTGATGGTTTCGCCAAGACAGCTGTCTCGCTTTCAGATAACGGTGCGCGCGGGCGCACCGGAAATTACTTACTCCTTGTCGGAGTTCTTGTCTTCGCTCTTCTCAGCTGCGGGGGTACCGTCGAAATCGGTAGCGGCGTCAGTGATCGACTGGGCGTCGTTGGGGGCGGTGAAACGTTCGCCGAACTCGGGATCGTCGTCGGGAGCGAGCGTCGCTGCTTCGCTCTCCTCGACGGGTGCGTCGACGGGGGTGACAACCTGGCCGATTGCGTTGCGGTGCACGACGAGCGTGCTGTTGCCGCTCGAAACAGTCACTCGGTTCTCTTCTTCATCGATAGCGATGATCGTGGCGAAAATACCTGACTGCAGCATCACCTCAGCGCCGGGCTGCATGTTGCTCTGCATCTCAGCCATCTGCGCCTGGCGCTTCTTGCTGTTGCGGAACATGAAGAAGATAAGAACGGCGATGAGGCCGAACATAACGAGTGACATCGGATCCATGAGGCGGTGTCCCTTTCAAAATTCGTGGAGCGCGCCCTTGAACACGCACGGACCGCACAAGTCTAGCGGCCTTTCCTGCAAGCAGCGGCACAGTTACTTGCAGGATCGCTGCGAACCCGACGGGTTACGCAGCGGGAGGCGCGATCCCCAGGTGTGCCCAGCCCTGCGCGGTCGCGATCCGCCCCCGCGGAGAGCGAGCGATGAGCCCGGCGCGCATGAGAAACGGTTCGACGACCGCCTCGATCGTCTCGGCTTCCTCACCAACGGAGGCTGCGAGCGTCGAGAGCCCGACGGGCCCGCCGGCAAAGCGCTCGACAATGATCCGCAGCACCTCGCGGTCGAGCCGATCCAGTCCGTGCTCGTCGACGTCATAGAGCGCGAGCGCCGCGCGCACCGAACGCGAGTCCGGCTGGCTGGCGTGCACGAGCGTGTAGTCGCGGACGCGGCGCAGCAGCCTGTTCGCGATACGCGGGGTGCCCCGCGAGCGGCCGGCGATCTCGACGACGCCGGCGTGATCCAGCGGGAAGTCGAGCAGCCCCGCTGCGCGCGTGAGAACCCCCTCGAGCTCGCCGGTGGCGTAGTACTCGAGGTGCGCGGTGAACCCGAAGCGATCGCGGAGCGGGTTCGGGAGGAGCCCGGCTCGCGTCGTCGCGCCAACGAGCGTGAACGGCGAGAGCTCGAGTGGGATCGAGGTCGCGCCCGCACCCTTGCCGACCATAATGTCGACCTTGAAGTCTTCCATCGCGAGGTAGAGCATCTCTTCGGCGCTTCTTGCCATGCGGTGAATCTCATCGATGAAGAGCACCTCGCCCGGGGTCAGCGCGGAGAGCACAGCGGCCAGGTCGCCTGCGTGCTGGATCGCGGGGCCCGACGTCTGCTGCAGCGGCACCCCCAGCTCGGTCGCGACGATCATCGACAGGGTGGTCTTGCCGAGGCCGGGAGGACCCGCAAGCAGAATATGGTCTGGGGTGCGCGACTCGATCTGCGCCGCACCGAGCAGCAGCCCGAGCTGCTCGCGCACCTTCTCCTGGCCGACGAACTCCGCGAGCGAGCCTGGACGCAGCGCGCCCTCGTAGCTCACCTCGGTGGCGGTCGCCTGCGGCGACAGTTCGCCGCTCAGCGCCGGGCTCATCGCCGGCCCCGCTGCAACAGGGTGAGTGCGGCACGAAGCAACTGCGCATTCTCCATCTCAGCCCCCGCGTCCCGCGCGTCAAGCACGGCTTGCCTGGCCTCGTGTTCGCCGTAGCCAAGACCCTGCAGCCCCTCGGTTACGCCCTCGGTGAGCGCGTCATCTGGGGCAATCGCGGCGGGCGCCTCATCAAGGTCGTGCAGCTCGATCGCCTTGAGTTTCCCGGCAAGCGAGACGGTGATGAGCTTGGCCGTCTTCGGGCCGATGCCCGAGACCTTCTTGAACGGCTTCTCGTCTTCGGCGGCGACTGCGCGCACGACCTCGCTCGGCGAGAGCTCAGAGAGTACGCCCAGGCCTGAGCGCGGGCCAACGCCAGAGACACCGATGAGGATCCCGAACAGCGTAAGCTCGGCCTCCGTCGCAAAGCCGTACAGCGTCAGCGAATCCTCGCGCACGATCAGGGAGGTGTGCAGGAAGAGCTGCTCCCCCGGTGCCGCCTGGGACATGCGCCCGCTCGGGACTTCCACCCGCATGCCGACGCCGCCGACACCCAGCACAACCCAGCCGGCCCCTGAGGCCAACACCTCACCGCGTAACGAAGCAATCACACGCCAAGCATAGGGCTGGCGGCTCGATTTCCTCGCCGCGCCACACCGCACCTTCGAACATATGTGCGAACAGCGTTGGTCGCCGCGTCCGGATCCCCCGCCCGGGGCGCGCGGCCCGCCTCCCCGACCCGCTGAGGCGACTCGGGGTCAGTTCGCGCCACGATTACGCCCGGATTCCGGCGATTTCCGACTGCTCAGTGGCGCGCACTGACCAGGAGTCGGGCATGGGCATGGGCTCCGGGCATGGGCTCCGGGCAGAAACGCGAGAGCGGGGCCAGCGGCACACCGCTGACCCCGCCCCGCATGCACACCCGCTCGGGCGTCAGGCGCTACACCGCCGCAGCAGCCGGCTCCCTGTCCGCGGCGCCGTTGCGCACCGAACGGTTGACTGCCGAGACGATCGCCTTGAGCGTCGCGCGGCTGGTGTCGGGGTCGATCCCGACGCCCCAGAGGCGCTGCCCGTCAACCTCGAGATCGACGTAGGCCGCGGCGACGGCGTCGCCGCCCTCGCTCATCGCATGCTCGACGAAGTCGAACAGCGTGACCGAGTGGCCCGAGGCATTGAGGTTGTTGATGAAGGCGTCGACCGGGCCGTTACCCGTTGAGGTCTCCTCGCGCTGCTGGTCGCCGTCGCGGTAGTCGACGGTGAGCTCGGTGACGCCGTCGCCGGCGCTCACGCTCGAGGTGCGGAAGAGCTCGTAGCGGCCCCAGCGCTCGACACCATCGGTGCCAGCCGACGGGAGGTACTCGTCCTGGAAGATGCTCCAGATTGCCTCGCTCGAGACTTCACCACCCTCGGAATCGGTGACGCCCTGCACGACCGCGCTGAACTCGATCTGCAGCCGGCGCGGCAGATCCAGCGAGTGGTCGGTCTTCAAGAGGTAGGCCACGCCACCCTTGCCTGACTGCGAGTTCACGCGAATCACGGCCTCATACGAGCGACCGAGATCCTTCGGGTCGACCGGCAGGTACGGAACCGCCCATTCGACGTCGTCGATCGAGACGCCCGCGGCGTCGGCGTCGGCCTGCATCCGCTCGAAGCCCTTCTTGATCGCGTCCTGGTGCGATCCGGAGAAAGCGGTGTAGACGAGGTCGCCAGCCCACGGGCTGCGCTCGGGCACCCGCAGCTGGTTGCAGTACTCGGCGGTGCGGCGCACCTCGTCGAGGCGCGAGAAGTCGATCATCGGATCGATGCCCTGCGTGAACATGTTGATGCCGAGGGCGACGAGGTCGACGTTTCCGGTGCGCTCGCCGTTGCCGAAGAGGCAGCCTTCGATGCGGTCTGCACCTGCCATGTAGCCGAGCTCGGCGGCTGCGACCGCTGTTCCGCGGTCGTTGTGCGGGTGCAGCGAGATGATGATGTTCTCGCGGTGGTTGAGGTGACGCCCCATCCACTCGATGGAGTCGGCGTAGACGTTGGGCGTCGCCATTTCGACGGTCGAGGGCAGGTTGATGATGACCTTGCGCTCGGGCGTCGGCTCGAATACCTCGAGCACTGCATTGCAGACCTCGACGGCATACTCAAGCTCGGTGCCGGTGTACGACTCGGGCGAGTATTCGTAGAAGATTTCGGTGCCGGCGGCGATCGGCTCGGCGGCCTTGCAGAGCTTCGCGCCGTCAATAGCCATCTGCTTAATGCCCTCGCGGTCAGACCGGAAGACAACGTCGCGCTGCAGGATCGACGTTGAGTTGTAGAGGTGCACGATCGCCTGCTTCGCGCCGATGAGCGACTCATAGGTGCGCGTGATGAGGTGCTCGCGCGCCTGGGTGAGGACCTGGATCGTCACGTCGTCGGGGATCGCGTCCTCTTCAATGAGCTGACGCACGAAGTCGAAGTCTGTCTGGCTCGCGGACGGGAAGCCGACCTCGATCTCCTTGTAGCCCATCTGCACGAGCAGATCGAACATGACGCGCTTGCGCTCCGGGCTCATCGGATCGATGAGGGCCTGGTTGCCGTCGCGGAGATCGACTGCGCACCAGCGGGGTGCCTCGGTGATCTTCTTGGTGGGCCACGTACGGTCAGGCAGTTCGACCGGAATGATCTCGTCGTACGGGCGGTAGCGGTGGATCGGCATACCAGAGGGCTGTTGCGTGTTCTTCATGACGTAAGTTCCTTCTTCGTAACGTTCGCTCAGCCAAACACAAACACCGCGACGAGGAAGGCCTGAGACTGAATTAGTTCGAAGTCGAGGACTCGTCGCGGCAGCTAAGAAGAAGCGAGCCGAACAGCATGGGATGAGTTTAGCGTAATCTCGTGGATATGCGAAAACTCTCCCGGCTCAGTTCGCTGCTACTCGCTGCTGTCGGCTTCGCTGCCGCCGCCGTGTTCGCCGCGGCCCCCGCGCACGCAGACGTCGACGACTTCAGCTACGAGTCCTGGCACGTGGCGTACACGGTGACCACCGACGACGCTGGCCGCGCCGTCGCCCACGTCACCGAAACGGTGTCGCCCAGGTTCCCCGAAACCGACCAGAATCGCGGCATCGTGCGCGGGGTGCCGACGTCGTACGAGAATGTCGGGGTCGATCCGCGCGACTTCTCGGTGACCGACGCATCGGGAACACCCGTGCCATTCGAGGTTGAAGACGAGGACGGATTCAGGATCGCCGTCATCGGCGACGACAGCTACGTCCACGGCCTGCAGACGTATGTCATCAGTTACACGGTCTCCGACGTGGTGCTCGCGCGGGACGACGGCACGGCCGACGAGTTCTACTGGGACATCATGGACTTCGAGCACCAGCAGCCGATCGCGAACTTCAGCGCCGAGATTGCTTTCGCTTCCGAGCTCGCGCCGGCGCTCAACGGAAACGTTCGCTGCTACGCGGGAGATCCAAACAGCACCGACGAGTGCGCAGTGAGCGGCGCCGGTACGAGCGAGGATCCCGTTGTGGTGGCGGATCTTCCGCTCGGCCCCGAGCAGGGCGTCACCGTGGCCGCCGGTATGCAGCCCGGCTCAGTCGTCCAGCCTCCCGAGCGGCTCCCGAATTTCACGCTTGATGGTCTGCCAATGATCGTAGGCGGCGTCGGCCTCGCTTCGGCGGCCGCCGGGTCAGTCGCGGTTGGGCGCTTCCGTGCGCGACGCCGCGTCGGCCGCGGCACCGTGATCGCGCAGTACGACGTTCCTCGCGCCCTGCCGCCGCTGCTCGCGGCACCGATCGTTGGGGGCCCCGTGAAGCCGCCCGCGACCGCGCAGATCATTCACCTCGCGGTGACCGGGGCAACCCGGCTCGAAGACGGTGAGCGCGTCGGCAAGAAGTCGAAGAAGACCAAGCAGACCCAGGTGGTGCGGGTCGTCGATCCCGCGCAGGCGGTCGACGAACTCGACCGACTCGCGCTCACCGCGCTGGTGCCCGACCCGCAGCCGGGTGCGGCCGCGACGCTGCCAAAGTCGAGCACGAAGTTCGCCGAGAAGATGACTACGCTGACGGCGGCCGGGCAGACCGCGGCGGTGGATCGCGGCTACCTCGAGAAGGCCCACGCCCCCGGCGGCCGAGCTTTCGGGTACGCAACCCTCGCGATCGCAGTGGCACTGATCGGCTTCGGCGTCGCAGGCCTCGTCTTCCGCGGCTCGCCACTGCCGCTGCTCTTCCTCTTCGGCGGGGTGCTGCTTGGGCTTGTCGCGTTCTACGCGCTCGCGCAGCACACCGTGCACACGCAGGCTGGAGCGGAGGCGCGGGAGCATTTGGAGGGCGTGCGGCTGTTCATCGAGGTCGCGGAGGCTGAGCGCATCAAGATGCTGCAGTCGTTCTCGGGTGCCGAGCGGCAGGAGGCGGACGGCATTGCCGTGATCCACCTCTACGAACGCCTCCTCCCCTACGCGATGCTGTTCAATCAGGAGAAGGAGTGGGCGAAGGCGCTCGAGGTGCGCTACAGCGCCGAGACCGACTATGTGCCGTACTGGTATCCGTCGGCCGTGTACCTGGGCGTCGCGAACCTCTCGGACTCGCTCACCCGCTATACCGACTCGGTGACGAACGCGGTGAGCTACACCTCGTCAAGTGCGGGCGGCTCGACCGGCGGGGGCTTCGCGGGTGGTGGCGGAGGCGGCGGCTTCAGCGGCGGCCGCTAGCGGAGCGCTCGGGCGTTCGCGCTCCCGTCCCGGTTCTCGCCGGGCCCGACCCCGCCCATCCATTCCGACCCGATTTTTCCTCCCTGAGCCCTCTGCAGGCCGTAAAGGGCTCGTGAAGGATGAAACGGGGCAGTGGGGATGCGCGGACACGGGCGCTGCACGATAGCGGCGCAGGCCCCAGCGATGAGGACCACCGTAAAGACATATCTGATGAGCGCTACTCGGGTGGGCTGCGGCCCCAGTGGCGCGGAGGAAACCACCCAGAGCACGTGGGTGCCGCCAGCTGCGCACCGGCCGCGGGAGCCCTCGGGAGCCCTCGGGGAGCCCTCAGACCGGAGCCACTCTGCTTCACCCGGGAACGGGACGCGCCCACCGGTGTCTGTGAGTGGGGCTGCCGCGGACGCTTCGCGCCCTTGCCATGCAGGGCAGCTGGGCCCGGGCCGTGTGCGTTTCACAGCTCACACGGAGTGGTCGGGGGCCCGAGTGTGCTGGCCTTCCGAAGAGCACGGCGATGCACCGAGCTTTCCCACCCAGTTCATTCCGACCCTATTTTTCCTGCGTGAGCCTTGTGCGGGCCGCATAAGGCTCACGCAGGATTAATCGGGGGTGTGAGGGGGCGGAGTCGCTGCCGCTAGTGGGCGCGGGGCACGTAGCGCGCGCGGCCCAGGCCGATGATGAAGTAGCCGATCATCGGGAACAGCCACAGCAGGAACACGGAGAACACTGAACCCTTGCCGAAGTTCGTGCCGATCCGCAGCGCGACGAAGATCGCGAAGATCCAGCCCACGATCGGGATGATGTAGAGCAGCGACATCCAGCCCGAGTATCCCGCGATCTTCACCAGGATGATGATGTTCACGATCGGAATGAACGCGAGGATCCCGGCGTAGCCCGCCTTCGAGAACATCTTCCAGGCGGCGATCGCGAGCACGACGTAGAAGGCGATCATGATCGCCGAGGAGGTCCCCGAGAAGATCATCGCGAGGGCATCGTCCATGGGAGTGTTGAGCTTAAGCATGGCTAAAGCATAAACGACGCTGGGCGTGAGCGCAGCGTCGTCTATGAACAGGACGAGAATTTAGGCAGGGCCTAGAACCCGAGCCGGCCGAGCGCCTTCGGGTCGCGCTGCCACTCCTTGAGCACCTTCACGCGCAGCGAGAGGTACACGCGGCGGCCGAGCAGCGACTCGATCTCGCGGCGGGCGTCCTCGCCGATCTGGCGAAGTCGCGACCCACCCTTGCCAATCACGATGCCCTTCTGACTGTCGCGCTCGACGTAGATCGACGCGTAGAGCTCAAGCAGCCCCTGCTCGCCCTCGTTCTCGGGCTCGCGCTCCTCGCGGTCGTCCACGGTCGCCGCGAGCGAGTGCGGCAGCTCCTCGCGGGCCTCACGCAGCGCGGCCTCGCGGATGAGCTCAGCGATACGCTCGTCCTCGGTCTCGTCGGTCGACGCCTCGTCTTCGTAGAGCGGAGGCGACACCGGCATGAGCTTCAGTAGCTCGTCGCTGAGGATGTCGAGCTGGTCGTTCGTCACCGACGACACGGGCACAACCGAGTCCCACTCGCGCAGCTCGCCGAGCCGCACGAGCTGGTCGTAGATCTCGTCCTTCGAAGCCTCGTCGACCTTCGTAAGGATCGCCACCTTCTTCGCGCGCGGGAAGTCGTTGAGCCGGTCATTGATGAAGCGGTCGCCGGGGCCAAGCTTCTCGTTCGCTGGCACGCAGAAGCCGATCACGTCGACATCGCCGAGCGTCGCCTCGACGAGGGCGTTCAGACGCTCGCCGAGGAGCGTGCGGGGGCGGTGGATCCCCGGAGTGTCAACGATGATGAGCTGCCCGTTGGGGCGGTGCGCGATGCCGCGGATCGCGCGCCTCGTGGTCTGCGGCTTCGGGCTCGTGATGGCGATCTTCTCGCCGACGAGCGCGTTGGTGAGCGTCGACTTGCCGACGTTCGGGCGGCCGACGAACGAGACGAAGCCCGCCCGGAACTCGGTGCCGGCGGGAACGGCCTCACCGAAGCTCACCTGCTGGCCTTCGGGGGCCGCGGCTGCGCCGGTCGTGTCGGCTGCGCCGGATGTATCTGCTGCGCTCATGCTGTGTCCTCAATCGTTGTGCTGTTCGCGGTGTCTTGCACGGCGCGTGCGCGCGCCGTGATCAGTCGTTTGCGTCGGCGCTCGGTGTCGATCGCCTCAAGTTCAATGCCTTCGCCGGTGACCCGATCCCCCACCTCGGGGAGCCTGCCGAGCCACTTCGCGAAGAGTCCTCCGACCGTGTCGACCTCTTCGTCGTCGAGTTCGATCTCGAAGAGCTCGCCGAGGTCGTCTATCGGCAGCATCGCGCTCACCAGAAAGAGCCCGGGGGCTTCCTCGACAACCTCGGGGTCCTCGCGGTCGTGCTCGTCGGCGATGTCACCGATGACCTCCTCGATGAGGTCCTCAAGCGTGACAAGCCCGGAGATGCCGCCGTACTCGTCGACGACGAGCGCGAGGTGGTTCGATTCCTGCTGCATGCGCCGCAGCAGCTTGTCGGCGCGCTGCACTTCGGGCACGAACATCGCCGGTTTCATGATGCGGGTCGCCGGCGACTCCTCCGATTCCTCGGGGCGTCGCAGCACGAAGCTGCTCGCGTCACGCAGGTACACGACCCCGAGCACCTCGTCGACATCGTCGCCGATCACGGGCACGCGCGAGTGGCGGGCGTTGAGCAGCAGCTCGAGCGTGTCGCGCACGGACACGTCGGAGTCGACCGTCACCATGTCGGTGCGCGGCACCATCACCTCGCGCACGAGCGTGTCACCAAACTCGACGATCGAGTGGATGTAGTCGCGGTCGCCCTCTTCGAGGAGGTCGAGCTCGGTCGCCTGATCCACCATCGAGAGCAGCTGCTGCTCGTCGCGCACCCGCCCGCGGCCAAGCGCCACGCGCTCCGCGATGCGGCGCACCGCGGCGCTCGCGCGGGCGAACCACGGAGGGAGGTCTTCGTCGCTCATAGAGCTCAACGTTCTCGGGTGCTGAACGACAGCACGAGATCCCGCTGCAGGCCGAACATCTCGGCTTCTTCGTCAGGGGTGCCGTGGTCAAAGCCCAGCAGGTGGAGCATGCCGTGGGTGACGAGCACCGTGAGCTCCTGCTCGAGGGAGTGCCCGGCGGCGTCGGCCTGGATGATCGCGATCTGCGGGCAGACGACGATGTCGCCGAGGAGGCCCGCGGGCGAGGCCGCATCGGGGCGGCCGGGCCGCAGCTCGTCCATCGGGAAGCTGAGCACGTCGGTCGGGCCGGGCTCGTCCATCCACTGGATGTGCAGCTGCTCGATCGCGGCCTCGTCAACGAACATGAGGCTGAGTTCGGTGTCGGGGTGCACGTACATCGACTCGAGCACGAAGCTCACGAGCCGCTGCAGTCGGTCCTCGCCGACGGCGACCCCTGATTCGTTGTTGATCTCGACGCTCATGCGTGGCGCTTCCCCTCGGTTGTGCGGTCAATTGTGGATCGTTCGTCGAAGGCCGCGTAGGCATCGACGATGCGCCCGACGAGGCTGTGGCGCACGATGTCGTCGGCGCTCAGCTCGGAAAAATGGATGTCGTCGACGCCGCGGAGGATCCCGGTGACGACGCGCAGCCCGCTCTGTTTGACGGGCAGATCGACCTGGGTCATATCGCCCGTGACGACCATCTTGGAGCCGTAGCCCAGACGCGTGAGAAACATCTTCATCTGCTCGGGCGTCGTGTTCTGTGCCTCATCGAGAATCACGAACGACTCGTTGAGGGTGCGCCCGCGCATGTAGGCGAGCGGGGCGACCTCGATGGTGCCATTCGCGAGGAGTTTGGGCACGAGATCCTGATCCATCATCGACCCGACCGCGTCGAACAGCGGCCGGAGATACGGATCAATCTTGTCCTCCAGGCTTCCCGGCAGATACCCGAGGCGCTCCCCCGCCTCGACGGCGGGCCTGGTGAGCACGATCTTCGAGACCTCCCGTCGCTGCAGCGCCTGGACGGCTTTCGCCATCGCGAGGTAGGTCTTGCCGGTGCCGGCGGGGCCGAGGCCGAACGTGATGGTGTGCTGCTCGATCGCGTCGACGTACTCCCGCTGCCCCTGCGTTTGCGGGCGCACCGCATTGCCACGCACGGTGAGGATCGGCTCGCTCAGCGTGATCGCTGCCCGCGGGCCATTGCCGTCGCGCACCATCCGCGCGATCGAGCGGACGTCGGTGCTCGAGACGGTACCGCTGCGGCGCGCAAGCTCGAGGATCTCGCGCACGAGCTCCTCTGCCGCCCGCACCGCGCTCGTCTCGCCGCGGATCGACAGCACGTCGTTGCGCGCGTTGAAGATGACGTTCGGGTGCTGCGCCTCAAGGTCCGCGAGCAGCTGGTCGCGGTGCCCGAGAAACGAGGCGAGCTCTACGCCCGTGAGTGTCACGGTGCGCTCAAGCTGCGGCTCGGGTCGCGCGGCGTCGGCGTGCTCTGGATCGGTGCCGTACGGCGCAACCGATTCGTCGCTGGGTTGTGGTGCGTTCGGTTCAGAACCCAAGGAGGGATCGCTCCTCAAGGTGTGCAATGACGTGGGCGTGGACGTGGAAGACGGTCTGGCCCGCGCTTGCACCGTTGTTGAAGATGAGCCGGTACTCGCCGTTCGCGTGCTCGTTCGCGAGCTGCTTCGCGACCGTGACCATCTCGGCGAGCAGTTCGGGGTCGCCCGCGGCAAGTTCGGTGACGTCGGCGTACTCCGTGGATTTCGGGATGACGAGGATGTGCACGGGAGCCTGGGGATTGATATCGGGGAACGCGACAACGCGCTCGGTCTCCGCGAGGAATTCCGTGGGAATCTCGCCCGAGATGATCTTGCCAAATACAGTCTCTTCAGCCATGCCGCCCAGTCTACCGATCCCGAGCTGCGCGCAGGCGCGCAATCTGCGCCGGTGCTCGCGTGTGCGCGCTCACCAGCGACCCAGCACGGTGTTCAGCACCGCGAGTGCCGCGGGGCCGGCGGAGGAGGTGCGCAGTACGTCGTCGCCGAGCAGCACGACTCGGCGCTCGGCGGGCGCGCCAGCGCCAGGGCTGTCGGCATCCGAGCCAGGGCTGTCAACATTCGGGCCAGAGCCACCAGCAGTGAGCGCTGCCAGCTC